>CAZJXT010000057.1:0-1503 GCA_964550225.1 uncultured Candidatus Saccharibacteria bacterium | reverse complement strand
CCTTGGGTAATAGTAACACCTTGAGCAGTTCCTCTAGCCATTGATTCGAGTAAGGTTGTTTTTCCAATCCCATTCGGACCTACCAACATCATGTGATTATTTTTTCGTAATTTTATTTTTACTGGAAAATTTTTTGGCTTACCTTGTTTCAATAGAGAAACCGAATCTCCTACGACAATGTCACCATTTAAGTCATCTTGAAATGGAATCGTAAAATGTTTAATCGTTTTATCTTCTTTACGTACATCAACTTTTTCTTCTTCCATTTCTGCAGCATCGTCACGCATTCGTTTTGCAACTGCACGCAAATTTCCTCCTTTCATTGCAAATTTATTCGCTTGATCTTTTTTTGCTTGGATTTCTTTTGCAAGGAGTGCGTTTTTACGATTTTCTCGTTCCATACGCGCAGTAATTTGATCGCGTACATCAGAATAGTTTCCAACATATTGTTCAATTTTTCTCGTATACACATCGAGGTATAATACCGCATCAGTAAACGCATTGAGAAATGCAGCATCGTGAGAAATGACAATTACTGTCTTTTTATAATTCACCAAAAAATGAGTGAGATGTTCAATTCCCGCATGATCTAAATTGTTTGTTGGTTCATCAAGAAGCAAGATATCAGGATCCTGAATCAACGCCGAAGCAAGCAAAAGTCGCGCTTGTTGTCCTCCAGAAAACGAACGTATGATACGATCGTGAACATCTGCATGCCCAACGAGATTTACTACTTCTAATACATCATCAATACGTGGATCAATGTCGTAGACTTTTTCTGTAAAACATTTTTGGAAAAACTCTCGCACCGTTAAATCTAATTCATCACGTGGAATCACTTGTCGTGACAAAGCAATCGTAACGTTTGGTGATACAATAACACGACCATCCTCAGGTTCATTTTTTCCAGTAATTAAAGAAAATAATGTAGATTTTCCAGCACCATTTTGTCCCATGATGGTTACCTTCATTCCTTTGCGAATAGAAAAATCAACCTCTTCGAGGATTGGTTTGTTGTGCCCATATTCAAATGAAACTTTTTTAAAACGAATAATTACTTCTCCGTGTGCCATATATAGAACTCTACTGTACATTATTTTACGAAAATAGCCAGAAGAGCTACCTCTTTCTTTTTTATAAAAAGAAGAGCATACTATAGATATTACTCATGTAATATAATTATCTTATGAATTCAAAACTCGCATTTGCAATCCTTGGAATCGTTATCGCCATTATCGTTATTATTATTGCTATAAAACCTCAAAATAAAACCTCTGATATTCTTGAACCAGTTGTTCCTGTAACTACTACAACAATACAAACGACTCCAGCAAAAACCCCAACACCTGCAGCAGCCGTTACCGGAGAAATTGTAACACCAGCAACTCCAACTGCCCCAACATTTCCTACAACAGGTTTTGAGCCAGCACAATAATTTATTAAAAAACAGCCACATCATGTCTGTTTTTTTAATTTATATTTTCTCTGCAAATACCACCAATC
>CAZJXT010000056.1:0-1518 GCA_964550225.1 uncultured Candidatus Saccharibacteria bacterium | reverse complement strand
TCCTTTCGAGTGAGATTTGAGGAAAACTCTGCTTGCATCACAATTTAATTAATCGCAAGCCCTAAATGTGCATGGGGTAATTCTATATCGCGAATTTCATATCCATTGTTTTTAAATATTTCAATAGTCTGTGCAAAATTTTCTTTTACCTCTCCATCAATCCCCGGAAGATCAAGAAGGTGTCGAGGGATTCCAATAACATTTCCCCTTTTTTTATTTTCAAGTGATTTTCTGATCTCTGTTGAGAGTGTTGTTGCATCCATTGGATCATGCCCAGCAATACAATCTAATACGATTTGTGTATCATGAACATTTTTTGCAAACGGTCCAATCTGATCGAGTGATGACCCCATAGCAATAGCTCCATATCGAGACACTAACCCATATGTTGGATATACTCCTACAATTCCACAAAATGCTGCGGGTTGACGAATCGAACCTCCTGTATCAGTTCCTAATGCAAATAAACACCCATCCATTGCAACAG
The DNA here is from genome assembly GCA_964550225.1 of uncultured Candidatus Saccharibacteria bacterium. GTDB lineage: Bacteria > Patescibacteriota > Minisyncoccia > Phycocordibacterales > UBA1006 > CAIXMG01. Next base: position 1,031 of record CAZJXT010000056.1, on the reverse strand, counting down.
CGGCAGCAGATCCTCCTGATGATCCCCCTGGAACACGTGTTAGATCCAATGGGTTTTTTGTCATTCCATAAGCTGAGTTCTCTGTACTTGAACCCATGGCAAATTCATCCATGTTTGTTCGCCCAATGCAGATAGCACCCACTGTGTTTAATTTTTCAATCACGGTGGCGCTATAGGTCGCAACATAATTTTCAAGCATTTTAGATGATGCACTTGCAATATGTCCCTTTATTAAAATATTATCTTTTACTGCATAAGGAATTCCACACAACAGATGTGCACTTCCTGAATCAATAGATTGCTGAGCTTCAGTAATTTTTTGTTCAAGTTCTGCTCCATCAAAAAATTCTAAAAATGCATGGATATTTTCATTTTGTTTTTTTGCATTTTCAAGATATACAAAAACCAAATCTTTTACAGAAATTTCTTTTGCGACGAGCATTGCATGCGCTTTTTCAATTGTAAGACTTTTAAGATCAATCATATACTAGAGAATTTTAGGTACTTTATAAAACCCATCCTGTGATTCAGGAGCTTGAGCAAGGAGTGCATCACGATTGGTATCAGAAGCTGTAGGATCCTTATCTTCTCGTGCAACGTTGACCTCAAGAGGTTTTGCGTCCACACCTGATACATCCACACTATTAATTTGGTCAACATACTCAAGGATAGATTCAAAATCCTTGGCATACATTTCAGCCTCTTCTTCTGTCACCTCAACTCTCGCCAAATGCGCTAAATTCTTTATTTCGTCTACGGTAATCATATGCGTATCCTAGCATATTTTTGATTTTTTGCATAAAAAACCATCATGATGAGAGTTTTTTTAATTCGTCCTCATTAATGATTTTAATGCCTAATTTTTTGGCCTCGTCATATTTAGACCCAGGTTCATCCCCTGCTACTACATAGTCCGTATTTTTAGAAACCGACGAAGAAACTTTTCCGCCATGTTTTTTAATGAGTGCCTTAGCTTCATCACGAGAAAGTGTTTCAAGAGTTCCGGTGATTACAAACGTTTTGCCTAAGAG
>CAZJXT010000055.1:0-1825 GCA_964550225.1 uncultured Candidatus Saccharibacteria bacterium | reverse complement strand
TCGAATCTGTGTCACTTTTGTCACTTTTTATGAATCAAGAAGATAAAAGAAATCCCAAAAATTGGACTAAGGAAGAGACTGACAGAGTGGTCGCAGTATTTCAATGGCTATTGGAACAAGATAAGAAGCAGAATCCAGATCGGTATAAAAAACCTACTGCTCAAAGACCGTCGGGATGATAAGATAAAGATACTAAAAATGTCCTTGCAGGGCTTGACCGACCACGGTTCTGGCTCAAGGACGCCAACACGAAAAAGGGCGGGAAAATGCTTCGCATTTTCCCGCCCTTTTTGTTTATTTCTTCAAATATTTTCGAATCGCAAACCATGCAGAAATCATTCCTAAGAGAATTCCTGTAATGAGCAAGATTGCAAAAAATTGTAAGAAATTATCTCCATAATATTGCAACAGACTCATCCCTCCAAAAAATGCCTGGGTATTATTAGTAAGCCATAATGTTATCGGATAAAAAAGCACGAGCGTAATAATTGAAGAAACAACTCCGTATACAATTCCCTCTACCATGAAAGGTCCTTGAATATATTTATTTTCTGCTCCAACCATACGCATATTAGCAATTTCATCTCGAGCCATATAAATAGCCAAACGAATCGTATTAAAGGTAATCAAAACAGAAATGAGAATAAAGAAAAGTGTTAAGCCAAACCCAATACGTTGCACTGAATGCATAATATCCGTTAGTCGTTCGATGATTTCTTTGTTTTGATTATAGTTTACCTTTTCAATTACTGCACTTGATCCTCGTGAAAGATTAGAATTGTCATCCAACGTTTTCGCAATAGATTCATATTGTCCTGACTCTTTTGCCCGAATGTTTAATGTTGCACCGAGTGGATTCGTTCCGAGTTCATCGAGCGCTTGGAGTGTTAGGTAGTCACTCGCATGACGTTCACGAAATTCATTTAAGGCTTGATCGCGGGTTACATATTGTACTTCCGCTACTTCGGGTAATTTCTCAAGCATATTTTTTACATCAATAATTTCTGATTCAGAAACTTCTGGGTAAAAATATACATTCACATCAACCTTGTTTTGAATTTGTGCTAATGAAAAACCAAGAATCGCATTAAGAAAAATAGTCACTCCGACCACGGTTAATGTTACCGTCATCATAAGCAAAGAAGCCATCGAAACTACCGTGTTTCGATAAAAATTTATTAATCCCCATCGGATTATTCTTTTTGAATCTGTTTGAAATGACATATATTAATTCATGGAATGTTTTCCGTGCTTATCATCTTTTGCAAGTCGACCTTTTTCAATAGTAATTACTCGCTTTCCTAACGCATCAATAATTCCTTTGTTATGAGTAGTCAAAACAACCGTTGTTCCGAGATCGTTGATTTTTTTCAAAATTTCAACAATTTCATACGTTGATTGAGGATCCAAATTCCCTGTTGGTTCATCAGCAAGGATCACCTCAGGTTGATTGATAATAGCGCGAGCAATGGCTAATCGCTGACGTTCTCCTCCTGACATTTCACTTGGAAATGATCGTGCCTTGTGAGAAAGTCCTACTAATTCTAATGCATGTGGAACATCTGCAATAATTTCGTCATCTGTTTTTCCTGCGGCCTCCATTGCAAAAGCCACATTTTCAAAAGCTGTTTTATTTGGCAATAATCGAAAATCTTGAAATACGACACCAATACGTCGACGATACGTTGGTAATTCAGAGGGGCTTAATCGATCAACATCAAAATCATCAAACCAAATATTTCCACTGGTTGGTTTTACTTCACCTAATAATAATCGAATCAAGGTTGTCTTCCCTGCTCCAGAATGTCCTACAATGGAAACGAAT
>CAZJXT010000054.1:0-2229 GCA_964550225.1 uncultured Candidatus Saccharibacteria bacterium | reverse complement strand
ATAAAATCATTCTCTCAATCAGTTGAAGTATATAAATAAGGATCATGAAATGGTTCGTTCGCCGAATTAGAAAACTATTTGGATATGATGACAGTTTTGTAGTGAAAATATGGATCAATATTCCTACACAGCAAAAACTACAAAAACCATTTAGACCAAAGAAAAGACTAGAACAACTTAAGCTGTTCTAGTCTTTTTTGTCGTCATGATTTTTAGAAAGACTTTCTCGCAGAATATCAGCAAGCGTTTTCGGTTCTTGTCGTATAGGTATATCTTGCTTTTTCATGTACCCGTAGTGGTTATGGGAAAGCCAATACTTAGTCATTCCTGTGTCTCCTTGTTTTATTTTATTAATGACCTGACTTATCGCCAAATCATTCACGTTGTCGATCCCGCGCGAGAGACACTCCTCGTATTCCTGTCGGAAATCAGGATCCTCTTTTAACCAGCGATATACCGTATTGCGAGAAATATCGACCTGCTTGCAGACCGCATTGATCACAGGGGTTTTTCTGAGTTCTTCGAGAAATAGTTTTGATTTACGATGTTTTTTCATAGCTGATAATTTGTGCCTTGGTGCCAGTTAATTTCTCATATCTACTGATGATGAGATCACAAAAAACTGGTTCCATTTCAACTCCATACACAACCCGTTTTAATTGTTCAGCGGCAATTAAAGTACTTCCTGATCCAAGGAAGCTATCAAGAATAATATCGCCAGGGAGTGTGCATCTACGGATCGCTTTTTCATGTAATTCAACAGGTTTTGTTGTGGCATGCTTATAATCTTTTGCACTCACTCTTTTTGCGGTCCAAATGTTCACCTCATTGATAGAGTCGTTGCCAGTGGTAATTTCCTTGTTCATAATTTCGGTTAGTCCTTGTTCTTTCTTCGAAAGATACGGATGACCCTTTGCTCCATAGATACATGGCTCATAACATTTGTTGAATGCGACCTGCGGTGTAGGATTGTGACCATTTTTAACCCATAAACATACACGCTTATTATCAATTCCAAGCTCTCTATACAAGGTTTGAATGATCCAGATATGTTGTTCGGTGTTCCAATAGAACACATGCACATCTTTCTTTGATACCGATAATGCAACCGACATACTTCGTCTAAGGAATTCTTTGTACTCTTCGTCAGTTTTGTTATCAGTAACCGTTCCGCCATAGCTTTGCTTACCACCCAGTCCTTTGTCGTAATCTAGGTTGATATTGTAGATTGGATCAGAATAGATCATTGAAGCCTGTTTATCTTCAAATAATCTTTTAAGTACTTCTGGATCAGTAGAATCGCCACAAATGATTTTATGCTTTCCTAATACAATAATATCTCCAGTTTTAACTCTAGGTTCTTGTATATTTCTAAGCTCTTTTTCAACATCAAAAGATTCTTCTTTGATAGAAACATTATCGTCCCAAATGTTAGAAAGATCGACCTCTGAAAATCCCACGTCTGCGAGTAATTCAATATCAAAATCTTTGAGTAATTCGAAGTCCCAGTCGCCACCAAGAGCATTGCTACTGATAAGGTATCCTTTTGACTCCTCATCAGTTAACTTTCTGTTAGGTATTCGAACATCAATAGTTTCTTTACCACGGCCAAGAATTTTTAGGATTTTGATTCTCTGGTGACCTGCGAGAATGGTCCCGTCAAGATCGACTGCGGGTATCTCGACGAGATTATATTTCTCGAAACTTCTTTTGAGAGATTCGAGCTGGCTCGGACTAATCTTTCGAGGGTTAACTTTTTGTGGAACAAGATCATTCACACGTTTTTGCACAGTAGTCCATTGTAAATTATTCATACATTTATTTTTAAATTAATTAATAAGACAAACAAAAACACCCAAACACACACTCATATCAAAAAGACATAAGTTCGTGTTTGGGCGTTCCAAACGTTGCTCTTTTATTACTTTATAAACCTATTGAACGTTCACATCATCTGAGATACCAATAATGTCAATTATTCCAACTGTGGCATATTTATACCCACAGGTAGGGCACCCAATAATATGAGTACCTTCGCCGCCATGTAAAACATCGACAACGACTTTTTCACCTCGATGAAATCTCATAATTTGAAAAACGTCTTTGCTAACTCTTTTTGCCAGAGGAGTATCACAATAACAGGTTAATATATCACCAACTTTTACGTATTCTCCTGGCATGGAGCAAGTATATCAGAAGAGTGTAAAAAATGTCAAACGATTATTATTG
>CAZJXT010000053.1:0-2332 GCA_964550225.1 uncultured Candidatus Saccharibacteria bacterium | reverse complement strand
TTAAAAAATTCCTTGCTGATCCTCAAAACAAGGGACAGATTATGCAAACAGGATTATGGAATTACTCACGACACCCAAATTATTTCGGGGAAGTAACCCAATGGTTTGGTTTATGGATCATGACATTACCAGGAGGATGGTTTACGCTTATCGGACCAGCACTCTTATATTTTTTAATTATCCATGTTTCGGGCATTCCTCTGGCCGAAAAAGGGATGCAAAATAATCCAGCATTCCAAGCATATCAAGCACGAGTGAGTCCCTTAGTCCCACTTCCTCGATGGATTACGAATATTGCCTCACCACGAACACTCGCATCTATTATGATTGAATTCGGTCCATTACTGCTCTTTTTTGTAACTTTTGAAGTATTTGATTTTTTCACTTCAGTAGCCATTTTGATCGGGGCAGTTATGCTCGCACTCTATGGTAGTAAACGTGTCTATGGTAAATTCTCACTCTTCCCGGTCCTCTCATCAGGCAGTGTGATTATTTTTGGGCTTATCACAATTATCAGCAGAGATCCGTTTTGGATTATTTTCAAAGATACACTCTATTTCGGAATTTTTGGACTTGCTATTGTTATCCCGATCTTCTTTCAAAAACTTGTCCTCAAGAAATTATTTGATCAAATGTTTGCCATCACAGACAAGGGTTGGTCATGGATTTCTTGGAATTGGGGAATATTTATGACCATGGTTGCTATTTCAAATGAAATTGTTCGCGTGCGATTAAGCCCAGCAGATTGGGTACATTATAAGATGGTAGTACTGATCATCCTGATCATTTTCAGCCTCATGCAGTTCGCTATTTCATCGCGAGAACGCCTTCCCGAGGCAAGCATCCTCGGTTTGAGGAAATAGTAATGATACAACTCGAGCTGGTCTCGAGTTGTATTCTTGGTATACTCATACTATGAACAATGTCTACCCTTGTTATCAAACACTCATCAGGCCGACATGGGCACCACCTTCGTGGCTGTTTGGTCCGGTATGGACTGTTTTATACATGATCATTGCCGTATCGTATGGATATGTGGGATATTTGTTTTTCACAAAAAGGATTCCATTTATCGTGTTGTTGCCATTTATTTTAAATCTGATTTTTAACCTTCTGTTCACTCCAGTTCAGTTCGGATTGCAGAATAACATGCTCGCAATGGTAGATATCTTCCTTGTGCTCGGAACGCTCGTTTGGGCACTGGTTGGGATTTATAAGTACATGCCTTGGGTAACGTATGTAAACATTCCATACCTCGCATGGGTATGCTTTGCGACAGTATTGCAGGTAACGATTACCTTATTGAATAGATAATAGTGATATACTTAATCCATATGAAAAAGAACATCGGAACTTTTGATCGTGTTGTGAGACTTATCATCGGAGTTATTTTATTAGTAATTGCATTATTCGCAGTGACGGCACTATGGCTCAAGGTGCTCGTTATTATCCTCGCCATTTTTACATTTTACGAAGCACTATCAAGCTGGTGCCTCTTCTATCAATTAATCGGAAAAAATACCTGTCCGGTGGAATAACAAGCTATACAAAAATCCCTTCTTTTACAAGAAGGGATTTTTAGGAAAATGTTCCTAACTACGCATCGTATTTTTTTGAAGGAGTCGGCTGTGCAGGGATATCAGTTCTTTGAAGGAGTAGTGCTAATCCTTGCACATATTCACCATCGGTAATCTCTCCCTTACTTTTCATTTCAAACCATTCAGATTTTGCTGTTTTCTTGTTTGAAAAAAGCTCTGATACGCAATTGGGACCGCTGAAATACCACGCAGGAGTATTTTTATGATCCCGATACTTGATAGTAAGCTGCGGAGCATAAGGGTTTTCAGCAAGTTTTTTAAGTGAAATTTCGTGAGTAATTTCCTCAAATATCTTCACGAGGAATGAATCACTTAATTCTTTGTCTTCTTTAAAAACTGCAGGTACCGCATCCTCTTGTTCGATCTTGAAAGCAATTTCGTACAACTGGAATCGAGTTAAGCGTTTTTGTGTCATGCGAAGCTCTAATGCTTGAAACATTTCTAATTTTGAAACAAACCACATCGTAGCATCGTCTTCTGCAAATACTACACGTACTGCAGGAAAGCCGCCAATAGATTCTGATTCAATATCAGGGAATGTGCGAGAGGATTTTTCTTGGTCTGCCATAGTCGTTAGTTTTATTTTTTGATTTTAATTTTGATGGTATATTAACATATTATTTTATCATTTGTCAAGCTATCCATTTTCTCGAAAGCTTGAATAAGGTATACTGACTTATATGATCAAGCACGCATACTTAGCAGGAGGATGTTTTTGGGGACTCGAGGACCTG
>CAZJXT010000052.1:0-2408 GCA_964550225.1 uncultured Candidatus Saccharibacteria bacterium | reverse complement strand
GTCGCGCCTTGTGACGAGGATTTTTCTTGTTAATGCGATACAAACGACCTTTTCGTCGAACGATTTGATCGTCCGCACTAATTTTTTTGATTGATGATCGAATCTTCATAATCTGTATCTTTAAAAGTCTAATAATTTTGGCTTACGCCCAGAATAACCGACAAAACGACAATGACGAGCAATTATGCTCGCTTGACAATTCTTCCTTTCCCACCGTATGGGTCCAGAAGCACATGAACTGTATCTCCAATAAGAACCTTGATTCTATGGAGTTTCATTTTGCCTGAGAGGTAAGAAACTTGTTCTGTACCATCTTGAAACCGCACCCGAAACATGGCGTTTGGGAGAGCTTCGATGACTTCTGCTGTGACAATATTTTTATCGTCTGTTGTACTCATGTGCAGTAACAACATCCTATCAAATACACAAACACATGTCAACTCTTTTATGGTTATCCACAGATTTTATCTCTAAAATACAAGGCTTTAAAAAAGTGACGGGTTTACAAAATGAGTCAATACCCTAATTCACATCTTTTTTAATAGAAAAAACGATATTTTTAGCATCTTTTGGCATAACATTTCTCCAAGGAGGTGTCATTCTAATACTTACCGATTCTATTTCTTTATAAGCGGATAAAATTTCTTTTGCTTGTTTTTTTGTTTTTCCAAGAATATTTTTCTTTATATTATCAACATCAACAAATCCATAGATTGTTGCTTGTCCAGTAATTCTTAGAGGAAGCTCTTTTGTCTGATTTGGTAAAACCCCTAAAGATCCAGCTACTATGGTCATACCCTCGAAAGAATTTAAGGTCATTTGTCTGTCCATATAAACACCCATATTTTTTGCAATTATTTGTGCTAACTGTTTTTTCTTAACCATAACAATAGTGATCGATCTCTGCGCTACAACATGAACACCATCTGAATGATTTGATTCGATGGTAATACTAGGATTGCTTGCAGGTATTTGCAATGGAAGTTTAATGAAATCTTCTGGTAATTCTTCGGCAAGACGATTACTGATGGTTACTTCATCAATAACAGATTCTTGTAGCTCTTTTTTTGCTTGTAGAATTAACTCAGGATCTGCAATCAACTCATTTTGCTCTGCGCCACCAGTCATTTCAGTAATTGCCTGAATTGTTACTCCTACTATCGATTTATTTTCAAAAATAAAATTATCTAGTCCACGATTTCCAGAAGATCCTGGTTGTACGGCAGTAATTTTTACATCAACTTGTCCTTGTTTTGTTGATTGGTTTTTAGGAACTATTGCCGTTGTGTCTGTTTTATAGCGAACACCATCAGTGGTGGTAATAATTGAACCTGCTATAATTTTTATTGGAATGTTTTTTGTATTATAAAAACGAACCCTTCCTTTTGCAAAAGAAGATTTTTCCGTTTTTCCTAAAGCTGGAATGATTTTTGTTTCAGTAATTACTTTTGTTGCTGTCGCAAAATGTAATGATTCTTTTGTTTCGCTATTTCGTGCAATAGTTGTAATATCAACAACTGCTGTTTTTTTTATCGGCACAATTTCAACCCGAGCACCAGAAAATAATCCCCCTATTCCTAAGGCAAGCATACTAGCACACAAGAAAATAATTATTCCAAGAAAATTTATTGATTTTTTCTTAATATTTTTATTATCATAATTATTACGAACAATTCCCGGAGACGATAGAAATGACTCATCATCTAATGACTCTGATTCACGCACAAAAACATCCTTCCTAGTCGGTTTGGATGTTTTTTTAATAGAAACCATATCAGTCATTAAAGGTTTTTGTTCATTCATACATAGTAAAATTTTGAATTTATTTATATGTTCCCCTTATTGCAATTTTATGCATACTATCACGAACTTTTGCATCTTGAGTATAAATAATTTCAGTTGTTATGTTTGGTGGAAAAACCACTGATGATCCTAAATCTCGATCTAACAACCCTTGAAAAATATTCATCCAAGGATAATGTGTTACAAGAATCAAAGGGTCTGAAATTTCCATTCCTTGTTTTTTAGCATGAAGAACGTTTTTTTGTAACTGGTCTCCTAGTGCCTTATAACTATTCATGAGTCGAGTCGTATAACTATCTCGATAATGTTCTAAAATATTTTCATCATGAATGAAATCAAATACGGTTTTTATTTTGTGTTGAGGAATATCAAATGATAATTCTAATATTCGAATCATATCTGAAATACCACCCTGGTATGATAATGATTGAGTAATAACTCCTTGGTCAATATTATAAAAATCAATCACCGTATTACCTACTACAACTACTGTTTGATTGCGTGATGATGATGAGCAGACTGAAGACAATGAATGACTGTAAGCAGCAATCGTGACATCATCGGTATGAAAAACATCTGCATACGTTGTCATAATCATTTCAACA
>CAZJXT010000051.1:0-2709 GCA_964550225.1 uncultured Candidatus Saccharibacteria bacterium | reverse complement strand
ATCTGAAGGTCTTTTGCAGCGATAAATCTATCTTTTAAATGAAAACCGAATTCCAGATCAAGAATAGACTTATGCTCCACCATTACTTGATTGAAAAAACTCTGATGTGACGCGGGGTGAAAAACAATATTATCCAAATTGAGCCCAGTAAGACGAAGCTGTTCGGTATATCGTTCTGAACGCGCAGGTTGAATCTGTCGAAGCGTATCTTCATTTTTGTTGTAAAGAAAAACAGCAACTGACTCATAATTAAGTGCCTCGCGTACAGATTCGGTAATTCGACGAATAAGATCATCAGGCTCAAGTGTAAGGATACTTGTCTCGTACAAATGAGACAATAGTGAAAGTGCCTTGTTTTTTGTAGCAAGTTCTACGTTATGTTTGTAAAGAAGCGCATTAATATCCTCCGGTGAAGGTGTCGGAGTATTTGATACTGTTTGTTTCTTTTTTCGCCAGAAAAATAGCATTCGATTGTACTTTAATTATACTATTCGAATGCTATTTAATACTAGATGGTACGTCTTCAGGCGGAATTTCTGCTATAAGGTCAACAACTGCCTCGTGACATACGTTGCGAGATAGCTTTCCAAACAACTGTTCGTAACGCGCGACAAGATTATTGATGATTGTTTTTGGATCACCGACGATGGTGATATTGCCTGCTACTTGGTCAAGAATTTGAAGTCCAGGAACTTTTGCTGCTTCTGTCCAAGCCAAAGGCCCAATGATAGCCTCTTGCTCCTTTATGATTCGAAGCGATATTTTATTGAATACGTCAATTGAAGTTTCCATATGCTAATTACTGTGTGTTTTTAATTTTAACATACGTTTGACCTATGTATATAATACCTAGAGTCATCAACAGATAAGAAATTGAATAGAGTAGATCATTAAGCCCTCCAGCAGACCATACACCTGCATTTGACTGATATAAAAACATAAAATCTGAGAAATATTGGAATATAAAAGCAAACAATAAGAACATGATTGGGCCTTTCATTATTCCACCTAAAAGATTTCTACAAAAAATCAAAGCAAGTAGCGCTATTGAAACATATATAGCTTCTGCGAACGGATAACCAAAATCCAAAAAAATCTTGGTTGAATTTGTCCAATCAAACTCATAATTAGCTAAAAATACAAAGTACGTGACAACCAACATAAGCAACGGAATCAAAAATACACCATATTTATTTTCAAAATACTTAGACCTTAAACTAACCCCTGATGCTTTAGCAAACTGAGCTGCAGCAACAATGTAAGCTATAACGCTACCAAAAAAACCGACATCACCTAAAGAAGGATATGGTACATCAATGTGTTGATAAAAAATAAAATAACTATATACAGACTGTCCAAAACATTGCAAAAGTAATCCTATTGATAGAATCAAAACTGCTCTACCAATATAACTTCTATGTCCACCCCAGATACGAGAATAAAAAATACCTAAAAAACCTCCAAAAAATGCCAAACATTGATAAACCGCTGCCCAGATTTGGCGATTGTCATCTGAAGATAAGCTACCGTAATTTATAAGTAACCAATAAAAAAATAAATTGAAGAAAATTAAAATTCCTAAAATGCCCCAATTCTTTTTTTCAATAATAAATGCTTCATTCATACTGATATAATATCAAATCAACTGATAATAGTACACATTCGCTTACTTAATTGTGTGAATAATACTAAATTTTTCCAAAAAATATACAGGATTAAAAGCTTTCTTAGATTTTCTAAGGTTAAAAAGACCCAAATCTTGTTCATAGTTGTAATATTTTACTGAGTAAACGTCAGAAAGTACTTTGGCTGTTTCATTCATAAGAACTGAGTATACACCACTGTATTTAATATTTCCTTTTGCAAAATAACAAGTTGCGAAATCCTCACTTTCTTTTTGATTAACATTAAAACCGACTAGTTCGTCATTGATAAAAATACCTAATCCGAATAAATTAAATTTTTTAGCACCAGTTAAACATCTTTTTAATGCCAAAAATTCATGAGGAACATTTGTGTTGTTGTTTATCTCCCAGATTTTGTATAACTTTAGTATTGCAAAATGGATGTCAGGATCTGACAAGTCGATAACTTTCGCTAAAAAATTTGGGTACTTTCTTGTAAATGAGTTAAGTGTGTTTCTCTGAGTTTTAAGTAGGCTACCTTCAAAACTTACTAACGATTCTACAGAATAAATGTAATCATGGTGGTCAATTTTTTCTAAAACCGAGAGATCTTGATTTTCAGTCGAGATATGCTGAGCCACGTCTTTAGGAATCAAATGTAGTGAAATTTCCCAATCATTATTTTCCGAAGACAGTAACAACGCTTTAGCTGTTTCAGTCACCTGATTTGTACCTATGAAACTATAAAATGGATCGCCACTTAGATAGTCAGTAAACTTAACCACCAAATTGCCGTTTAGAACTGAAAGTGCCATTTCATCCTTAATATCCCAACTCCACATGCTAACAAAATTAAAATCTGAATATGGGGGAAACTTTTTGGTAAAACTTTCGATTTCTTCTCTATCTGAAAGTTCTAATTTTTTGAATTCTGGAAATTCTGGAATCATAAATATCTATATATTATATCATTATTAATGCATGTATATGTATGCTCCGCCTGCACAGGTAAGCAAAATACCTAATATATATTGAAAATTAAGGCGAACTCTATCTTCCCCTTTCAAAAATCGAGGGAAGAAAA
>CAZJXT010000050.1:0-2928 GCA_964550225.1 uncultured Candidatus Saccharibacteria bacterium | reverse complement strand
CAATTTCTGGAAATGTTTTTTCTTGTTTTTTGAGCCATTCTTCTGTTTGTAATGTATACGGATTCGTTGGGTCTAATGATTTTGCTTTTTCAATATGTTGATACGCTTCTTTGAATTTATTCTGATATACCGCAATAACTGTTTTCATAATTTCCGGCATAGGATGTTGTGGAACTACCTGTTCAGCGCGCTCAATATAAATCAAAGCGTCAGAGAGCCTGTCTTCTTGGAAAAGTCTCATAAAGAGATACGTATCTGCTGTGTTTAACAATGCGCGAAAATCATTTGGATGCGTGTCGAGATATTTTTTATACTCATTACCAAAATAATCAAATTCAGTAACAAATCCTGCAACCTGATTTGATTTTTCAAGTACTGAAGGGGTGCTGAGAATACCTCGCTCGAGATCGGTGACCGTTCTCCAAATAAAGGAACTCTTATCTGTTGAGGACCCTAACAAATTTGGATAAATAACCATACGCTTTTGAGAAGATCCTTGTTCTCGAATAATTCCATTAAAATAGTTTGCGCGCATAATTTGAATATTTTTTATGAATCCAAATCCTGCAAAACCAACCAGTATGATTCCAAAACCGATAATGACATAGTTATGAATGTGAATACTCTTTTTAAACCCTGCTTGAACATAATACGCATGAATGAGTGTAAAAATAATTCCAAGAATGATATAGGATGTTACAGTGTCAAAAGCAGTTTGAATTTCTAAAAGGTGTAATCCAAGTAATAAAAATCCTGCAACCGCAAAATGTTGTTTTTGTCGATCATCAACATGCGCAAGTTTCCACAACATGAAAAATGCTGCACCATAAACAGCCAAATATGCGACAAGTCCAATAATCCCCATGTCTACCAATGTATCGATGAAAATATTGTGAGCACGATCAAACCATACTTCACCACCAAATTCCGGATGAAAAAGCCGAGTATCAAAATGCTTAATAAATGCCGTATCAAAATTATCAGCTCCCCAACCAAGCCATGGACGTTCCGCAATAGCATTTCCTGCAATTTCCCAAACAAGGGGTCGAGCAGCTCCTGATAATGATTCGTATTTCTGTCGTACAAAACCTTGAGGTTGAATAAATGAAATGGTAGCTCCTACGAGTATAAGACCGGCTAGTGCAAAACTTCCCCATTTTATATATCGACGAACCTGTCCGTTTTTGATCCGGTCATAGAATAAATACCCAATCCATATCAGGGCTCCTAAAAATACCGAAACTGATGCTGCACGTGCTTCTCCAATTCCTGAATGAATATTGAGAAACATTGGGTTAAGTAATACAATAAACGGTAATACTTTTTGCCACCAGGTGCGTTTTACACCATCAATTCCCCACGCCCACCATAACCCGATAAAAAATGACATCAACAGAAATGTTCCTGCAAATGTTGAGTTTCCAATCATGAAACCATCGGCTTGGTTTGTTTTATTGAACCATAAAATATCCAGACCATCTGTCCCTAGATTAGATAATATTGAAAATACTAATCCCGAGAAAAAAATTGCGGTGATTATTTTAGAAAACCATTCTTTTGATTCTGCAAGTAATGAAATGACCCAAGAAAAGAGGGTTACATGAAGAAAGAAAAAGAGTCCAGTATACCGTGTCGCCTTTGACCAGAATGTTGTGTGCGGGTCAATTCCAGTAACAGCGGTAATGCTGTAAATAACAATAAACAGAATAATAGCAATAAACAGAGGACTTGCATAGAAACTTATTTTTTCTGACTTGTTTTTATAAAAGACTAAATAACTACCTAGTATTAAAAATATACTGTCAGCAACTAACATGAATGTTAGTGCTTTCGTAGATACCCCAGAATAAAGATAGTTTTTATAGAACAAATAAGGAGTAATAAAAATAATTACTAACCCAATCCACCCAATAATTTTACCAACCGTTGTTTCATACATATTTAAAAAAATGTCTTTCATATAATGACATCATAACATTTTCAGACAAAACAAAAAACCCTTGCGGGTTTTTTGTTTTTACTCGAACAATTCGAGAAACGATCGTTAGTTGATTACTTGGTAATCTGTTACGAATGCTCCTAGGTTTGAAGAGTAGGTATTGTTTGGAGTAGCATCTGTTGAGTCTGTTCCCCATTTGATACCTGTCAATGACAATCGGTATTGTCCTGCAGCACCAGCTGTTGGAACTGAAACAGATACAGATAGGTCAAATGTTTCTGAAACTCCTGGGTTAACTTCGTTTAACCCAACGTTGTTATCAAGAGTAGCATCAGTAATGTTTGTAATTACTGCTGAAACACCTCCTGTTGTTGCTGTTCCTGCTCGATCTACAACATAAGTAACTGCGTTAGCAACTGTTGATGCAATGTATACTGCGTCATCACCAGCGGCAACTTTGAACTTGATGTGGAATACACCAGTGTTGTTTGAAGTTGCTGTACCAGCTGAGAAACTTGTAGAAACAAGAGTAAATGTAGCAGCTGAAGAACGGAATTCTTGAGGTTCACCAGTTACTGACCCTGTTTTTTCTGTGTTGTTTACCAATTGATCACCTTGTTCATTTTCAACATCCATGTTTGAACGGTTTGTTGAAGTGAATGAAGCTGTCAAAGCTGCTCCTTCGTTCATTGGGTATGCGCCATCTGTTTGGATGTCGTTAATATCAGCGTAAACTGCAAAGTTTACAGTATCACCTGCTGAAATTGTTTGGTCCAATGTATCTCCGTTGTCGAAGGTAACTGTTCCTGAAGCAGAATTAATTGTTGAACTTTCTGTATATTCTTGTCCATCAAGAACCAATTTAAATGATGTTGCAGCATCAGCAACCAATGTTGCGATTGATCCATCAGCTGTAATAGTTACAGGGAATGTGTTTACTAATACATCAGAAGTTCCTTCCAATTTGATTTTTCCTTTAAGCAAGAGAA
>CAZJXT010000049.1:0-3033 GCA_964550225.1 uncultured Candidatus Saccharibacteria bacterium | reverse complement strand
CGCATATCTGGGCAGGCAACAGTATACGGATCTTATGATCGGGGCCAATTAGTTACCTTAATTAAAGGATTGCCGCGCAGGGAAGCGCGAGAACTCGTATTCAGTCACCCTGAAATAGGGAAGGTAGATATCCACATGGTGCCCTTTTGGAGGAGAATTTTGCCTCTTGACGCAGAAAAAATTTCGGTCACAGTTACAAACCCTTAGAATGCTAGGGGTTTTTCTGTGGATAAGTCCTATTTTATTGACACAAGTTTCCATTTCTGCTAAGATTCATATTACTGCACATGAGTACAACAGACGAGAAAAACATTGTCACAGCAGAAGTCTTAGAAGCTTTACCAAACGCTATGTTTCGCGTACGGTTTCAAGATGGTACGGAACAAGTTTCCTACCTTTCAGGCAAGATGAAACTCCACAGAATTAAGGTTTTGATTGGGGATACGGTTCATGTGCTTCTCGACTCCTACGGGGGAAAAGGAAGAATCGTCAAACGAGTTTAAAAGACTCGTCATTGTCGTTTTGCAAGTTATTCTGGGGCAGCAATTCAATTAATTGCCCAAATTATTAATTAAGAGATACAGATTATGAAGATTCGATCATCAATCAAAAAAATTAGTCCTGACGATATTATCGTTCGGCGAAAAGGTCGTTTGTATCGCATTAACAAGAAAAATCCTCGTCACAAGGCGCGACAAGGATAATTTTTAGTTTAAAAATATGTGCGTTTACTTGGTATTACTCTCCCTGATCAAAAAAATGTTCAGTACGGACTTCGAACTATTTATGGTATTGGAGTAGCTCGTGCTTTAGTTATTGTTCAACAAGCAAAAATCGATCCTTTGAAAAAAGTGAAAGACTTAACTACTGAAGAAGAGGCTGCAATCCGAAAAATTGTTGAAGAATTAAAATTAGAAGGAAACTTAAAACGAGAAATTGGTCAAAATATTAAACGTTTGAAAGACATTGGTTCATACCGTGGAATGCGACACTCACGAGGATTGCCAACAAAAGGTCAACGAACAAAAACAAATTCACGAACTGTTCGTGGAAACAAACGTATGACCATGGGATCGGGTCGAAAGAAAGAATCAAAAACATAGTCAATAAATAAGACTATCTATCATTATGGGAAAAAAACGAATTGTAAAAACAGAAGGACAGCGGGTTGATAAAAGTTTGCGTGATCGCGCAGTTTCTCGAGTACCTAAAAAGAAATTAGTTGCTGGGATTTTGCATATTCAGTCAACATTTAACAACACAAAAGCACTTCTTACAGACTTGGAAGGAAACGCAATCATGTCTTCATCATCAGGATCACTTGGATTCAAAGGAGCAAAAAAAGGAACACCTTTTGCTGCTGCTAAGATTGGAGAAGTTCTTGCTGAAAAAGCACAAATGATTGGTCTTAAAGAAGTTCATGTAGTAGTGCGAGGGGTAGGTTCTGGTCGAGAATCAGCAATCAGATCATTCTCAGCGAAAGGAGTTGATATTCTTTCTATCAAAGATAAAACCCCAGTTCCATTTAACGGTCCACGGCCTAAAAAGCCTCGACGAGTATAAAATTGTATGACACAGAAAAAATATAAACTATGTCGACGACTCGGTGCTGGTATTTATGAAAAATGTCAAACACAAAAATTTGCACAATCACAACCAGTAGCGAAAGGTAAAAAACCTGGAAATCGTCGTTCAGATTTCGGAAATCAGCTTATTGAAAAACAAAAAGTTCGATTCATGTACGGAGTTCGAGAAAAACAATTTTCAAATTATGTACAAGACGCCATGGAACATGCGAAAAAAGGTGCTACACCTGCAGATCTCTTGTTCCGACGTCTAGAAGAACGTCTAGATAATGTTGTTTATCGATTAGGATTTGCTCATACTCGAGCACTTGCTCGACAAATGGTTTCTCACGGACACTTTACAGTAAATGGTAAAAAATTTACCATCCCTTCATATAAAGTATCTCTTGGGGACGTGATTGCTATCCGAGAAGGAAGTAAGTCATCAGCTCTTTTCAAAGATATTGCAGTAAAAATGCAAACTATCAAAAAACCAGATTGGTTTACATGGGATGAAAAAACAGTAACAGCAAAAATTTCAGGAGAACCTAAAAATCCTGATGCTATCCTTAATTTCCAAGCAGTAATCGAGTTCTACAGTCGATAATAAATAGATTGTAGTACACGATGTTCAATTTAATTAATCATTAACTTCTTCTTCAAGATTATTATGATGTCACATTCAATCGTTTTGCCTTCAAAACTTAAAATCGTTTCAGAAGATACCAAACATGGTGTTTACGAAATCGAAGGATTATATCCTGGGTACGGGCACACCCTTGGGAATTCGTTGCGCAGAATTATTTTGTCGTCAATTCCTGGTTCTGCAATTACTCAAGTAACCATCAAAGGAGCTGATCATGAATTTTCAACTCTTGCAGGCGTACGCGAAGATGTGATTACTATGATCTTGAACCTTAAAAAAGTTCGATTTCAACTAACAGGTGATGAGCCTCAAACGGCAACATTGCACGTAAAAAACGGTGTGGCAACAGCTGCTGATTTTAAAACATCAGGACAATTGATCGTTACTACTCCTGAACAATACATTGCTGAAGTAACCGGCAAAGGAGATCTTGAAATTCAAGTAGTTGTAGCTTCTGGAATGGGATTTGTTTCTCGAGAAATGCTATCAAAAGAAAAAGTTGATATCGGAACGATTATGACTGATGCGCGATTCTCACCAATCGTAGGATGTAGTTATGATGTTGAAGATATGCGAGTAGGAGATAGAACAAACTATAACCGACTTCGTATTTCAATTGAAACCGATGGTTCCCTTGAACCAAAAGCTGCTCTTGAAACTGCAATTAAAATCATGCTTGAACAATTCAAGGCAATATTAGATCTTAAAGAAATCGCACATATTACTTCTACAGAACCAAAAGTAATGGATGTAGAACATTTGCGAGATGAAGTTTCTGGGAAATCAAAAGAAGATATGACCGAAATTTTGAAAATACGAATT
>CAZJXT010000048.1:0-3269 GCA_964550225.1 uncultured Candidatus Saccharibacteria bacterium | reverse complement strand
TAGTGATGATTACGATTTTGAAAATAGGTTCTGATATGGTTAAATAAAGACACCAAATAAAAACAATAAAACTCCCGAAAGGGAGTTTTATTGTTTTTATTATTCTAAATCTTTTGCAATTTCGATGACTTCTGCTGGTTTTCCTTCCATTACCATTCCTCCAACAGTTTGCATGTTTTGTTGAACAGCACCTGTTGCGTCTGCTCGACTTAGAGCCTCGTTTCTCTTGGTAGTAAATTGCTCTTCTGTAAGTTTTGGGTTTTTTGATTTTGCTTTGTTAAATAAGTTTTTTAGAAAGTTTTCCATAAATAAATGTGATTTGACTTTATATTAATAATATGTTATATTATATATGAAACCAAAAACAAAGTCAATCATGAAAAACACGCATCATTTTATTCGATTGCACGATCGAATAGATCGTGGGGCTTATGAAAAAATCAAAGATCGTTTTATGAAGATACATAACAACGATATTGTTACAATTCATATTCGATCATACGGTGGAGAATTACTCTATGCACAAAAAATATGTGATTTAATTCTCAGTCGTAGAAATGAAATTGAAATTATTGGAGTTGCGTATGGGTATGTTTTTTCTTCAGCCTTACGTATTTTAATTACATGTACTTATCGTATTGATTATGTCGGAACGAAGTATCAGTTACATTTACCTGTCATGCAAGATGGGGTGGAAGAAGAAACTCTTGAGATTTATAAAGTACAAGAACAAGAGGTTGAGTTTCATACCTGTTTTCTTAATAAACAAAAAGAGGTAATGAGGCAGCTTTTTAACCAAGGAACCATTCTTAATAATGAACATGCGAGAATGCTAGGAATTATTAATTTTGGCACTCTTAAAACCCCCTTATCGAAACTTATTCTTGAGTAAGTAAAATGAGATAGGGGGATTTTCTTTTTCTTGGAAAATACGTATGATAAGGATATCTATGAAATCACCCGAATCATTCCCAGAATCAAATAAAGAAATAATCATTGAGCCAGAAATCTTAGATACCCTCGAAAAAGAAGAGGTTCTTGCTGTTCTTGAAAAACATGTTATGAATATTTCTCCAGAAGATATTGATAAACTTTATCAAGAAGCTCTTGAGGAGATGCCTATGTTTCGACCTAATATTGAAGATTTTTATGATAGTTACCCAAAAGAGACTATTGAAAATGATAAAATGGAAATTGATTTTTTCGAACATGAGTTTAAAGCAAGTGATAAAAAAATAGGTACAATTGTAGAATATTTACTTTTTAAAAATATCAAACGATGGTTTGGTGATAAGATTAAACCTATTTTACCATCAGAATATGATGATTATGTTCGAGGAATTGATCTTGTTTTAGAAATTCCAGAATCAGTAAACAAAGATGGAAAATATCATGCGGTTTCTGTAGATCTTGTATTAGGTGCTAGTGAACGTTTTATTGAAAAATTAATGTATATTAAAAAATACAATATTGATGAGGGGTATAAAATGAAAGGACCTAAATATTTTAAAACAGATACCGGGGCATTATTCTCAGGTACCATGGTACAGAGTGTTATTGGAGTTGCTGGGGGTGATTTTAAAAAATTATGCGATCAGGAACTTGCTCACAATGAAACTTCAGTGCAGGAAAATATTATTCCCTATGTATCTGTAGTGCAGCTTCTTACTCAATATAAAGGATTTGAAGAATATGCGTCATCCGTTGGAAAATACAATATTGCTGATGCATATCGACAGGCATATGACGACCTATCGAAAGCCTCAATGAGTCTTTTGTCTAACATTGCTACAAATCCAGATCTTGAAAATAAAATTGAATCAAGTCGATCAATTAAAAATCTGAAAACATTCTTTAAGTTATTACAAAAAGGTGATTATTAATCGTATATGAATATTCTTTACGAATCGGAAAATTTACTCGTAATGAACAAGCCAGCAGGCTTGGTTGTTCATGCTGACGGAAAACACAAAGAACCAACGGTTGTTGATTGGGTTGAAAAAAAATATCCAGCAACAAAAGATGTTGGTGAAAAAATGACTATTGAACACGAAGGGGAAGATGTTGCTATTGCTCGTGGAGGAATTGTACACCGCATTGATCGAGATACTTCTGGTTGTTTATTAATTGCAAAAAATCAAAAAACTTTTGAATGGCTCAAACAGCAATTCCAAGAACATACGATTAAGAAAAAATATGTTGCGATTGTTTTTGGATGGATTCGAGAAGATCGAGGAATTATTGATAAACCTATTGGTCGATCACATTCAGATATTAGAGGATGGGCTGTTGGATCACGTGCACGTGGGGTTATGCGAACGGCAATTACTCGATATGTAGTACGTAAACGATTTACATATCAAGATTCAAAATATACTGTGGTTGATTTGTATCCCCAAACAGGACGAACGCATCAGTTGCGAGTCCACATGGCACATTTAGGACACGCAATGGTTGCAGATCCTATCTATGCAGGGAACAAGAAAAGCCAGCTTCCTCTCACGAGAACGGCTTTGCATGCCGAGAAAATAACCTTCAAGGATTTGAATGGGAAAGAGATCGAGGTAACAGCTCCACTACCAGAAGATCTTGCAAAAATCATTCAAATGTGATATGGTACACGAGTTATTCATTAATTATATCCTTTGAGCCCTAAGGTAATCTTTGAGATGTCTTTCGGAGTCAGGACCCTTTATTATGCCAACCAGTAATCAATTTGTTGATCGTAATGTTGCAAATCGAAAAGATTTGGATATTCGCACCGGAGACACCGTTCGTGTTTCTGTGAAAATCGAAGAAAAAGGTAAAACACGTATTCAAATGTTTGAAGGTCTCGTGATTGCGCGCAAACACGGAACAGAAGCAGGAGGAACATTTACTGTTCGTAAGATTTCACACGGAGTAGGAGTAGAACGAATTTTCCCACTCTATTCTCCAAGTATTGAAAAAATCGAAGTAATTCGAAGAACTTCAACACGACGATCAAAACTCTACTTTATCCGAGAAAAAGTAACTCGAGATATCCGTAAGAAAATGCGAAACTTTGTTGATTTCTTTGCATCATCAGTAGATCTTGCAAAACCAGAAGAAATGATGGAAGCGGAAGAAGTAGCAGAAGAAGCAGTTTCAGAATAGTTTTTAAAAAACCTCGACAAAGTCGCGGTTTTTTGTATACTAGGGAAACTTGCTCAGGTGGAGAAATTGGTAGACTTACTACCTTGAGGTGGTAGCGCCGCGAGGCATGGGGGTTCGAGTCCCCCCCTGAGCAC
>CAZJXT010000047.1:0-3279 GCA_964550225.1 uncultured Candidatus Saccharibacteria bacterium | reverse complement strand
GCAAGTATTTGGTACATCTTTTGAAGGCAATACCAGCCACCATTAATGGATTATTAGGGGATGATAAATCGATTGTTACCGACGGAGGGATTATTCTTGAAGAAGTGGATATGAAAACAATGCAGTCAAAAAAATATCGTAATTTATTTATTACGGGAGACTTATTACATATTAATCGTCCATCAGGAGGATTTTCTTTGCAGCTCTGTTGGACAACCGGGTTTGTTGCAGGGAGTAGTGCATAATATGATATAATTATTTTCTATGGAATCACAAAAAACATTACATATTGGAGATATTCTTCCAGAATTAACATTGCATGCTTATTATCAGGATAAAGATACTGTTTTAAATACTCGTGATTATTCAGGAAAATGGAAAATTTTTTTCTTCTATCCGGCTGATTTTACATTTGTATGCCCTACAGAACTTGAAGAACTAGCAATGATGTATCCAGAATTTCAAAAAACAGATGCTGAAATTTTTAGTGTGAGTACTGATACAGTATTTGTCCACAAGGCATGGCATGATCATTCTCCGGCAATTGCAAAAATTACATTTCCGATGGTTGCAGATCCAACAGGAGAACTTTCAAAATTATTTGGAACCTATATTTCAAATGAAGGTCTTGCATTACGAGGAACATTTATTGTGGATCCTGATGGGAAATTGGTAACTATCGAAATTCATGATAATAGTATCGGCCGATCAGGAAAAGAATTGCTCCGTAAATTACACGCTGCAAAATTTATTCGTGATAATCATGGAGCTCAAGTATGCCCTGCGTCATGGGAACCAGGGAATGATACCTTAACCCCAGGTATGGATTTGGTAGGAAAAATTTAATTTGCTAATGTTATTGCAGAAACACTTCGTGCACCAGATGCGAGAAGTGTTTTTTGTATTTCACACAATGTTGAACCTGTGGTAGTGATATCGTCAATGATGAGAATGTGTTTTTTATAAATAAGTGCTTTGTCGCGCACGCCGAAAGAATTTTCAAGATTATGGATGCGAGACTTTTTAGATTTCAATGTTCCTTGTTTATGAGTACTAAATTTTTTATACAAAATATTTTTCCCTAGAGGAATATGTAGTTTTTTAGAAAATGCTTCTGCAATGAGTTCAGATTGATTATATCCACGATCAATGAAACGTTTTTTGTGAATGGGAACTGGAACAATAATTGATTCAAGAGGAATGATGCTTTTAAAGGTAATGAAATTTACCAGAGATGTTATGACACGCCTATTTGGATAATTTTTTAAATAGCGCATTATGATTTCTACCTGAGGGTCACGATAATTCCAAAAACTAGTAATCCAATCATAATTGCTTGGCTTTGAGGGCTCAAAAGAGTGAAGGCAAGATGAACACAAATCAGGTCCTTGGGTAGCACAAACAATACATTTTGTAGGAAAGAATATGTTTATAAAAGAAGAAAACCATTTGTTCATATTTACGTATCATATGATATAATAAAATATATGTCATTTCTTCAAGATATTTTCTCAAAAAGTAAAAGCCTTATAAATTTCACCCGATCAATAAATAGTGTTGTTGGTATTGATATTGGAACAAGTGCTATCAAAATAGTTCAATTAAAACGCGAGGGAGGTAAGATTGTTCTTGAAACATACGGAGAACTTTCTCTGGGTTCTTATGGCAATGAAAAACCAGGACAAGTAGTAACACTTGCCCCAGAGATTATTGCAACTGCTATAAAAGATATTCTTCGTGAAGCCCATGTAACTACAAAATCCGCAGTATTATCTATTCAGTCACAAGCAACATTAGTATTTCTTATCGAGCTTCCAGAAATTTCTGAATCAGAGCTTGCCCAGGTGATTCCTAATGAGGCACGAAAATATATTCCAGTAGCCTTAACAGAAGTTTCTCTTGATTGGTACGTTGTTCCTAAAAAAGAAACATATGCAGAAGAGGGTAATCGATCAAACACTCGCTCAATGATGGAAGTTGTTGTAGTTGCTGTGCGAAATGAAACGCTTTCACAGTACAAAGAAATCGCTGAAAAGTCAGAAATTGATATGCGTGCAGAAGAGGTCGAAGTCTTTAGTTCAATTCGATCAGCCTTTCATCGAGAAATTGCACCTACGTTAGTAGTTGATTATGGTGCAGGGACAACCAAAGTTTCTGTTGTCGAATATGGTGTTGTGCGAGCATATCATGTTATTAATCGAGGGTCAGCTTTTACGAGTGATGCATTGTCACGATCACTAGGAATTGAGTTTGACAAGGCAGAAGAGCTCAAAAGAACTGTTGGAATAACACAGGTTTCTGGACAAGAAAAAGTAGCACAGGCAATTTTAGTCGATACACAGTATATTATTAATGAAGTACAAACTATCTTGTTACAATACGAACGACAATCTCATAAAGCAATTACAAAAATAATTCTTGCAGGTGGAGGATCACTTCTCCCAGGATTTTTAGAAAAAGTAAAAGAGAGTTTTGGAGTTGAAACTATCTATAGTGATCCATTTAGTAAAACAGATCATCCAGAATTTATGAATACAGTTCTTGCAAAAGCCGGTCCTGAATTTACTATTGCCACAGGCTTGGCATTAAAAGATTTCTTATAGTATAATAATTCCAATATATGGAAAATCAATTTACAACAACTTTTATTCCTAAAAAACCTCTTGCGCAAGAGACAGTTTCAAGTGCTCCTATTTCTCGTCCAGTTGGTTTATTTTCAACACTTGTAACTTTGTTGTTTTTCATTTCTCTTGCAATTGCTGGTGGAGTTTATTTCTTTGAAAAATATGAAATGAATAATGTTGCAATTCTTGCAGAATCAGTAAAGAAAATTGAAAAAGGGTTTGAGCCTCAACTCATTAGTGAATTACAATCTCTTGATAAACAACTACGTAATGGAAATCTTGTATTGAAAAATCACGTAGTAGTTTCTCCAATTTTCGATATGCTTGAGTCATCAGCAATAAAACAAGTTCGTTTTACCAAGTTCGATTTAGTTTTTGATGACGTAAAAGGAGTTCTTGTAAAAATGTCAGGTGAGTCTGATGGGTATCCATCAATTGCACAACAGTCAGATGTTTTTGGGACTAATAGCTCTCTTAAGGATACAATTTTTTCAAACTTCTTTCTTAATCAAAAAGGTCGAGTATCATTTGACGTAGCATTTGGAATTCGACCTGATCTTGTTGATTTTGAAAAAGCTCCGCTTATTAATGCGCAAACCACTGGTACACCAACAGGTGCACTCTAATATCAATTTATGCGACTCATTTTATCTAT
>CAZJXT010000046.1:0-4023 GCA_964550225.1 uncultured Candidatus Saccharibacteria bacterium | reverse complement strand
GTAGCCATTATATAATGGATATATGCACAACAAACAACAACAGCTTTTAGCTCTCATAGACGCCGACCCTAACATCGGATCGTATAGTCTTAGAACGATAGCCGACAAAATTGGAGTGCCTGACAAGCCACAAATTGTAAAATATCACTTGCAACAACTTGAAAAAGCAGGATTGATTCAAATGAATCTATCACAAGGTGTAATTAAACTTGTAAAACGTGGCTTCGTAAAATCTACAGTAAATACCGTATTTTCTTTGCCAGTAGTCGGGTCCGCTAATTGTGGACCAGCAACAATATTTGCAGAGCAAAATATTCAGCAGTATCTCCGTGTCTCATCTTCAATGCTTCCATATGCAAAAAAGGATCTGTATGCCTTAATTGCCGATGGAGACAGTATGAATTTAGCAAAGGTGGACGGTAAAAACACTATTGAAAGTGGGGACTTTGTTCTAGTTGATGGAGGATGTAAAAACTACAAAGACAAAGATGTTGTAGTTGCTGTTATCGATGGTATGGCAACCATAAAACGATATCGTTTCGATAAAGAAAATGAGCGTATTGTGCTCGAAGCGGATTCAACAGAAAAATATCTCCCAATATTCATTCATGCTGACGATGATTTTCAATTAAGTGGTAAGGTTGTCGGAATTATTAAAAGTTAATTTATTTAAAATATGTCTAGAAAAAATATACACACGGTATATAACAAAGATCGAAAGATGTGGGAAACCAAGAAAGAGGGCCAAGAAAAACCACTTGCTTCTTCTCACACCAAAGAAGTAGCTGAGGAGAAGTCTATTAAAGAAGCAAAGAAAGCAGGGGTCGAACATGTTATTCACAACAAGGACGGAAAAATCAGCGATAAAGATAGCTACGGTAAAGATCCAAATCCTCCTAAAGATCAGAAAAAATAATCTTATATCTTTATGTACAGAAATAAAGCATCAATTTCAGATTATTATCGAGCCGTACTCAAATCTTTTGAAGAGACAGTGATGAAAAGTACCGATCAGTATATTCGTGATACGGAAACGTCACAGATCATTGCTGATCTTATGAAGTCAAACCATGTACTTATTCCAATAGAATTCAACTCTGAACAAAAGGAGTCAATGCGTCATGAAAAGGAAATACGAAATGTTCCAGCTTATAGACGCGAAGAGTTCTATCGTGATGAAGGTGATTTACAATTTGAGTACGAAACCATCTGGATTACGATTCCAATAGTCCCAAACCCATCAATTCAAATAACAAAAGATCTCCTAACCAATACGCGTTCAATGAGTTGGTCACTAGATAATTTTAATTGGAGTTCTAACGGTGTAACTTTGTCTATAGATATCAAAGGTTACGGATTCAAGTATGAAGATCAGCAGGTTATAAACGAAGTGGCAAACTTAAAGAAGCGTGTGCATGAGTGGGTCGGATGGGCAAATGCAGATATTCAGCAAGGTAACACTATGCTTGAAAAAGAGTTGGTCCCTCTCATTAATAGTCGAAAACAGAAACTAGATCACGATAAGGACCGCTTGAGTAGTCTTTCTGAAAAAATGGGTATTTCATTAGAATAAAATGAATGAAGACTTAAAAGAACCAGAGATTATAGTTCCTGAACCGATTATTCTTGGGAAGCACGAACAAGCCGCTCTAGAAACGGTTACCCGCGGCGAGTGGAAAAAGTATACTCGAGTCGCTATGGCTGCACTTGGCGGTATCCCCTGGGTGGGAAGCGTTCTAAGTGCGGCTGCAACACTTTCTGCTGAAAACGAACAAGGCAGAACGAATCAAATAATGTTTTTGTGGGTGCAGGAACACGAACAAAAATTCAAAGAGCTAGGAGTGACCTTGAATGGTATTTTTGAGAGATTTAGTTCGTTTGGAGATGAAGTAAATGCAAGATTGGAATCAACTGAGTACCTCACTCTTGTTAGAAAAACTTTCCGACTATGGGATCAGGCAGAAACACATGAAAAGAAGGAAATGTTCAAAAAGTTGATTACTAATTCAGGGGTGATTACTTTGGCCCAAGATGATCTTGTCAGACTCTTTCTGGAATGGATTGAAAAATATCACGAGTTCCATTTTGCTGTAATCAGAGAAATCTATACGACTCGCGGTATCACTCGTGGTGGCATTTGGGAAAGAATCAGAGGAGAAGAACCTCGGGAAGATTCAGCAGAAGCAGACTTGTTCAAATTACTTATACGCGACTTAAGTACGAGCGGCGTAATTCGTCAGGAGAAAGAAACCAATTCCCTAGGACAATTTGTAAGAAAGACTCGTTCAAAAGGAACTAGTCGTAGTTCTGTGTATGAGTCAGCATTTGAAGACACTAAACCATATGTTTTGACTGAATTAGGAGCGCAGTTTCTTCATTACGTTATGGAGGATATTGCACCTCAAATAGGAAGTGGAAGCTAAAAAGTAATTATGAAAAATAAGGCACATCTCGGAGAGACAAAAGAACAGAGATTAAAAAGGTTTAATGAAAATGGTCCGTATGAAGTGATAGCCACTATCACTAATTCAATGGCTAATCATTTAGTAAATGAATTGCGAACCGTTTTTTATAATCCACCAAATTATCAAACATCGCTGATGTTTCTAGGCACTCATTCAATTGCTCTTACTATTGCTCATGGTTTCTGGAACAAGGGAGGAGAAGATGGATACAAGCTTTTCTTAGAACACTTTATTGATGGTGACATGCCAGACACCAAATTTTCTATAGTTGCCGACAGGATTCATGAATGGAGGAATGTTATTGCACACCGTTGGATAAATGTTGCAGGTCATAGTTTAAGTTATGATTTTGATATGGCTGAGGGATGGAGGATAGAAGATGAATTTTTGCTGATAAACCCTAAGATATACCTTGATCAATTCCTTAAAGCTTTTGGTGTTGGTGGAAGAATATACAAATACGATTCGATTTTGACCACAGATCAAATGTGGGAAGACGCCAAACAAAGGTTTATTTCCAAGTACGTTGGAGATGCTTAGTACTGTCACTTTTGTCACTTTTTGATGCGCACGAGATGCGTCGATTGTGATAAAATAAAAAGGTCGGAATAACCTTACCAGTCTTGACCGAGAAAGGTTCTAACACGAGATACCCCGCAAATGAAAAATAAATTACAAGGAGATAATACATATGACGTTATCGTGATTGGAGGAGGAGCGTCAGGAATGATGGCCGCGGGCACCGCAGGTGCCCGCGGCCGGAAAGTTTTATTACTTGAAAAAAATAAAACATTTGGTAAAAAATTAAGTATCACAGGCGGTGGACGTTGTAATATCACTAATTACGAATTAGATGTTCGTGCATTATTAAAAAACTACGGAAATGCCGAACCTTTTCTCTATTCTCCATTTGCAGAATTTGGAGTTCTTGATACGGAGCGTTTCTTTAAAAATCATGGATTGTCATTCGTGATAGAAGATCGTAAGCGCGCATTTCCTCACACGATGAAATCAAAAGACGTCCAGTCGGCTATGGAATCATATTGCATAAAAAATAATGTGACCATGATGGCGAACACAGCAGTCTCTGAAGTACTCTTTGAAAATAATCGCATCACGGGAGTTATTGCAAACAATACTCTCTACACTGCACAAAATTATATTATTGCTACTGGTGGAATGTCACACCCCGAAACAGGTTCAACAGGAGACGGTTTTCATTGGTTGAAAAACCTTGGTCATACTATTGTACCACCAACACCATCACTCGTTCCTATTACGATTGTTGAGTCATGGTTTAAAAAAATCTCTGGAGTAACCTTGGAAAATATTAAGATACATTTTTTTGTTGATGGAATAAAAAAAACTTCCAAAGCAGGAAATGTTTTATGTACCCACGTTGGTTTTTCTGGGCCATTAATTATTAATACTTCAAAAGTTATTGCTGATTGGCTCTATGAAGGACTGGTTACTGCAAAAATAGATCTCTATCCTCAAAAAGATTTAGGAATGATTGATCGTGAAATAGTTACACTTTTTAATACACATAAAAATAAAC
>CAZJXT010000045.1:0-4102 GCA_964550225.1 uncultured Candidatus Saccharibacteria bacterium | reverse complement strand
GTCACGTAAATATCTTCAAGCGCTTTGACGGCATCGCCAGCAGCAATATTATTTTGATGATAGTGTACATCTGTACAATCACCAGCTGCCCAGATTCCAGAACATGAGGTAGCTTGAGTCCAAGGATCAATTTGAATATTTCCAAATTCATTCGTTGCTACTAAATCTTTCACATAATTTGTATTTGGAATTTGTCCAATTTCCACAAAGACTCCACCACAAGGAATAATCTCTTCTGCTTCGGTTTGAATATTTTTTACTTTGATTCCTGTTACAAATCTTTCACCTAATACTTCAGTTGGTTCTACAAATGTTTTAATCGTCACATTTGGCATTGCAGAGACTTTTGATACGGTGATTTCATCAGCCTTGAACGTGTCTCGACGATGGATCAATGTAACATGAGAACAATAGGCTGCAAGTTGTGCGACTGATTCAAATGCGGCATTTCCACCACCTACAACTACAACGTCTTGACCAGAGAAAAGAGGTCCATCGCATGATGCACAATAGACAACTCCTTTATTTTCAAATTGAGCAGCTCCAGGAATTTCAAGTTTACGTCGCGATGAACCCGTTGTCACCAAAACAGTTTTTGTTTCAAGGGGTTGTTTATTGGTAGTTACAGTAAAACCAGTATCAGATTTTGTAACCGCTGAAACATAGTCTCCTTCAAAAATATCGAGAAATTCACCTCGGTATTTTAAAGCGTGTTCTTTTAAACTCTTTGCTAAATCTGCACCAGAGATTTCTGGTGTTCCAATCCAATTGTAAATGGTTTCAGAGACAATAGATTGTCCTCCAAATTCTGGAGTAATAATTGCGGTCTTTAATTGTTTTCGTGCAGCATAGATTGCCGCAGCTACTCCTGCTGGTCCACCACCAATAATAATTAAGTCGTACATATGTTTGATTATAACAAAAATTTCCCCATGGGGGAAATTTCTTATTTTTTACTTCTTCGTAAAAATGCTGGAATTGCAGAAAAATCATCATCATCGTCTTCACCGATTTCTTCGATTACCCGTTCAACAGGGCGTCGAACAGGTTGCTCTGGAAGACTGTTATGAATTTCTTTTTTTTCAACAGGGATTGATTGTGCCTGAGATGTTGATCGTTGAATAATTGGTGCAGTAGGAGGTAATTTCTTTTGGTTTCCTTGGAAGCCTGTAGCAATTACGGTAACTTTTACTTCACCTTTTTTCAATTTTTCATCATGGATAGGACCAAAGATGATTTTTGCATCTGGATCAACTGATTCAGTAACAATTTTCGCAATGGTGTTTACTTCATGCATTGCGAGGTCGTCACCAGCTGAAATGGCAAATAATACTCCTTTTGCTCCTGAGATTGCAACATCAAGGAGAGGAGAATTGATCGCATTATAAGCAGCTTCTTCTGCTCGATTTTCTCCATTCGCTGTTCCAATTCCCATGAATGCAGAACCTGCATCTGACATAACTGATTTAATATCTGCAAAATCAATATTAATGATTCCTTGTGTTGTAATGAGTTCAGAAATACCTTCAACAGCCTGGCGAAGAATTTCATCTGACATTGCAAAGGCTTCTTTGAATGAAGTATCTTTTGATGTAATAGAAAGCAGTCGATCGTTAGGTACGATGATGATAGCATCAACTTCTTTTTCAAGTTGTGCAAGACCTTGATCAGCAATACGTGAACGTTGTTGTCCTTCGAATGCGAAAGGTTTTGTCACTACCGCAATCGTAAGAGCTCCGAGTTCTCGAGAAGTTCGAGCAACAATAGGAGCAGCACCAGTACCTGTTCCTCCTCCCATACCACATGCGATAAATACCATCTCTGCTCCTTTGATAGCTTCTTGAATTTCAGCTTTAGTTTCTTCTGCAGCCTCACGTCCGATTTCTGGATTCATTCCAGTTCCTTGGCCTTTGGTAAGATTACGTCCGATATGAATTTTTTTAGTAGCTTTTGAATGATGAAGATCTTGAGTATCTGTGTTCAAACAGATAAATTCAACACCATCAACCTTAGCATCAATCATGTGATTGAGTGCATTTTTTCCTGATCCACCAACACCAATTACCTTGATGCGAGCGAATGATTCAATGTCTGGATTTATTTTAGCCATACAAATAATGTGTGATTATGATTCGGTTAAGCAGGGGAGACCTGTTTCTCTATTAAATGAATAGAACTATCATAGCAGATCCATAAAAACAAGCAATTTAAAGAGGGATTGACAAAAGAAAAAACAAGTTTTATTTCAACTTGTTTTTTCTAAGGAAGAAACTCTCGTAAAAATTTCATAATACCATTTTTTGTTTCTTTGAGCGCTTGTTTCAAAATCTTTGTTCCGTATGCAGGATTATCATCTTCGAGAAAACAGAGTCCATAAGCAACCAGCCACGATGGATCTAAATCTCGACGAGTATTCATTACTTGATCTACATGCATTACCAATGATGGAAGTTTAAGAACTGCTTTTGAAAATTCATCAATATGAGTGAGCATGCCTCCACCTCCTGTAATAATAACCCCCGCAGGAAGAAGTCCATCCCGTTTAATATTTTTTAGATGAGTTTGAACGAGCTCAAAAATATCAGAAAGACGTGCATCTATAATTTCCTCAATTTTTTTCTTAGGATACTGTCCTGGTTCAAATCTTCCAATTTTTACTTTTTCTGCTTCATCTAAAGCAATTCGTAATCCTAGTGCAATATCGTTAGTGATATCATTTGATCCAATTGCAAATGTTTCAATAGAAACAGGAAGGTCGTTATCAAAAACAACCAATGAAACAGTTTCAGAGCCAATATTTATAAGACCACAGCCAACCATTTTTTGTTTTTTGGTAAGAGTTGCCATACTTTCTGCGATTGGTGCAGCAACAACATCAATAATATCAACTCCTGCATCGGTAATAGCAGTTACCAGATCATTGAAATGATGTTCTTGGATAGTAATAAAGACAACGCGTGTTTCGAGACGAGATCCGTGCATTCCTATAGGGTTTCCTAGAACTTCTATTCCATCAAGACGATATTTAAGAGGGATAGCATGAAGAGTTTTTCTATTTTTTTTATCTTTTGTAAATGCTTGTTCGGTAATAATCATTACATTTTTTATATCTTCATCAGTTACCTCACCATCAGGACGAGTGATACCTACAGCACCTCCTGCAATTTCAGATGAAAGACTAATACCTCCTATGGCAACATAGGCTCGTTTAATTTCGACCCCTGTTGTTTTTTCTGCCATACGAATAGCTTCTGTTACGGACTCGCTCGCTTCTCGTGTTGATGTAATATATCCATGTCGCATTCCTCGAGATTCGCTGTAACCGATACCAATAATTTTGGGAGCCATACCAATTTTTGATGATTCTTCCGCAACAATAACTCGAGTCAACTGAGACCCAATATCAATTCCTACGACATATTTTTTAGAGGATGATGCCATGATGAGATTATTATAAACAAAAAAAGGCTAAACGCCAAATTCTGTTCGATATTTTTTTTCAAGTGATTCCATTTTTGATCCGTGAGTATACCCCTTAAGGTGTACACATCCATGAATAAATAAAAATACGAGATAGTTTTGATATGATCGTTCAAATTTTTTACATTCATGACGAGCTTTTTCAAGAGAAATAATAATTTCACCTTCTTGTCGCGAGAGAGGAAAACTTAAAATATTTACAGGATCGTTTTTTGATTTCCATTCCTTATGAAGGTTGATTGCTCGTTCTCGAGTAACAAAAACTAAAGAGAGTTCATAGGATTCTCCAAGGATTTTATTTTTTATACGCAGAAATGGCAAGCGGGGAAGCTTGCCAGTCGTTTCTCGAGTGATCGTAAGATTGTCGAATATTTTCTGCGTCATAATGACTATTTTTCTTCAGTTGTTTTACCAAGTTTTTCCATTTCCATGAATTTTTCTCGGCGTTCCAATTGAACAAGTTTTGAATTTTTACGTCGTAATGCTGATGCATCTCGTGAAAAATATCTTCGGTTGCGAACTTCTTGCAAGAATCCTGCTCCTCGAACTTTTTTCATGAAACGTCGCAAAACACTTGCTGCGTTTTCGTTGTTATTTCGGGTGATTTCTACGTTGATTGCCA
>CAZJXT010000044.1:0-4429 GCA_964550225.1 uncultured Candidatus Saccharibacteria bacterium | reverse complement strand
GCGAAACAAATCTTCAAGAAATTCAAGATAAAGAAATATTAAATAAAGTTGCTAATCTTCTACATAAAATACATATTAGTTCAATAGATCAGTTTGATTCACTTCCAGAAAATGAAGCAAAAAATCTTCCAGGTTTGGTTTCTGATGCAAAAGAATATTTTCCAGCACTTGAAGATAAAAGTGATAGAGAGATTGTAGAATTTCTTTTCCAAATTCGTCAAAATGTTCCAGAGGTTATGAAAGGGCAAAATATTGAAGGAGTTTATTGTGATATCGAAGGAACATTATTTAATGGTGAAGAATTGAATCAAAATACTTTGAATAGACTAAAGGATTTTGAGGCACAAGGTAAAAATATTACTCTTTGGACTGATGGTGATGTTGCACAACTACAAACATTACTTGATAAGAATGGTATTAATTATCCTTTGAAGAGTAAGGTTGATCACGCAGGTGCATCAGCAGAAATTGTGATTGATAATGATGATCAGAATACATTTTCTGCGAAGACTAAAATTTTTGCAAAGAAATTTATAAAGGTATAATATGTTTTATATAACACAAAGAGAGCCTCTGCGAAGGGGGTTATTTTTGTTTGACAAATAATTTGTATATGATATAATACCAGAGAATCAAAAAAATAAACCATGCATATTATAGACAATGGAAAAGAAACAGTTGTGTATACACAAATTCTAAGAGAGACGACTGTTAAGAATTTGAATGATTGCGAAATATTATTTAAACAAGAGGTTGTACTATCTGAAAATAATCAGCAAGCACAGCTGATTATTGTGAAGAAAGACGATCCTTCGGAAATTATTTCTAAACGAGTAGATGTTTCTATTCGTCCTGCTGACCGAGCATTTATTCATACCGCTGATGCAAAATTCGTTCAAGGACAAGAAATTCTTGTCGGAATTGTCCATGACGAACAAACGAAAGGCATAACACTCTTTCCTTGTAGAGTTATGGATATTATTCCAAACGGATACTTGCGATAATTACTTTATTTAAAGTATTAAAGCCTGGAAACAGGCTTTTTTTGTTCCCTTAAAAATGCTATGGTAAAGGAACGATGAAAAAAAAGATCGACAATAACTTATTTGTATTGAAAAGTCAGTACCAACCCGCGGGGGATCAGCCCGCGGCGATTTCGGCGTTGGTGAAAGGATTAGAAAAAGGAATGAAGAAGCAGACACTACTCGGGGCGACAGGAACTGGAAAAACATTTACGATTGCAAATGTCATTGCACAGGTTCAAAAACCAACACTGGTGATTGCGCACAATAAAACATTGGCAGCACAGTTAGCACAAGAGTTTCAAGAATTTTTCCCTGATGCAGCGGTGCATTATTTTGTATCGTATTATGATTACTATCAACCAGAGGCTTACATGCCAATGACCGATACGTATATCGAAAAAGACGCTCAAATCAATGAAGAAATTGATCGATTGCGTCATGCTTCGACTCAGGCCTTGCTTACTCGCAAAGATGTAATTATTGTTGCATCTGTTTCGTGTATTTATGGATTGGGAAGCCCAGAAGAATACGCAGAAATGAATGTGCAATTATCACTTGATCAGAAAATTTCTAAACGAGAACTGATGGAGCAATTAGTGCGTGTGCACTACGGACGCACGACCGCAGATGTATCTTCTGGGCAATTTCGTGCCGTTGGAAATCGTGTGGATGTGATGCCGGTATCATCAAAATTAATGTATTCAATCATTTTTTCAGGAAATCAAATTGGTATGATTCATATAATCAATCCTGTAAACGGAATGATTATTGAATCACCTGAAAATGTATTTTTGTTCCCTGCAAAACACTTTTTAACTGAAGGAGAAAAGAAAGAAAAAGCCTTGATTGCAATTGAAAAAGAAATGAAAGAAACCGTCAAGAAATTTGAGAAGGAAGGAAAGCTTCTTGAGGCAGAACGTATCAAGCGTCGAACGCTTAATGATTTGTCGATGATGCGTGAACTTGGATATTGTTCAGGAATTGAAAACTATTCTCGACATTTGTCTGGCAAGAAGACTGGAGATGCACCAGAGACACTCATTTCGTATTTTCCTGATGGATTTTTAACGGTGATTGATGAATCACATGTGACACTATCACAGCTTGGTGGAATGTATGCAGGTGATGCGTCGCGTAAAAAAACGTTGATTGAGTTCGGTTTTCGATTACCTAGTGCTGCTGATAATCGACCAATGAAGATTGATGAATTTGAGAAAAAAGTAGGACAAACAATTTATGTTTCTGCAACTCCTGGAAAAACGGAAATAGAAAACTCTGATCAGATTGTTGAACAAATTATTCGCCCTACAGGACTAATTGATCCACAAGTAGAGGTTCGTAAGGTAATACCAGAAGGTAATTATGGTGGACAAATTCAAGATTTTATCAATGAAACTGTTTCAGAAGTTAAAAAGGGTGGTCGAGTATTGGCCACAACATTGACAAAAAAAATGACAGAAGATTTGTCAGAATATTTAAAAGAAAGAAAAATAAAAGCCGAATATTTACATAGTGATATTAAAACGATTGATCGTATTAAAATTCTTACAGAGTTTCGACGTGGAACATTTGACTGTTTAGTTGGAGTAAACTTACTTCGAGAAGGATTAGATATGCCAGAAGTCTCATTTATTGGAATTTTAGATGCTGACAAAGAGGGGTTTTTACGATCTGAAACATCATTGATTCAAACGATTGGACGCGCTGCTCGTAATGTTGATGGACGAGTAATTTTGTATGCTGATCACATTACAGGATCAATGGAACGAGCAATTGAGGAAACCCGACGTCGTCGTGATAAGCAAATCGCATTTAATGAAAAACATCATATTACACCTCAAACTATCAAAAAGGCAATTAATGATATCAGTGCAAAAATGGAGTCAGATCATGACAAAGCAGTTCACGCAAATGTGATTTTGGATGCCGAATTATTTGCAAGTAATCCAAAACAGTTAATACGGCTCAAGGAACAAGAAATGGATGCTGCCGTTGCAGATCTTGATTTCGAAACTGCTGCAATTTTACGTGATGAGATTCAAGTATTAAAAGAAAAAACAGGAGAGGTAGTAACGAAGAAGAAATTGAAAAGAAATTTTAAATAATAAAGACCGCCTATTTTAAGCGGTCTTTGTTTTTGTGCGACCTCCTTTTTAATTATCGATTCAATAGCTCATAAACAGGTTTGTCATTAAAGTGTTCATCGTTAGGAGTCGGTTTAATTTTGATTCCAGAATCTTTTGTAACCTGAGGAGGTTTTTCAGTTTTTAAATAAAATACATTTTCTTTTGTATCTTCAATGCGTGTGAAAAAAGAGCCGTCATGATAACCCTCTTTTTTCATGGATACAACAGTAATTGTTTGTGCTGAATTTTTTCCTGCTACAGCCACAGTGTTGGATGTGAGTTTCGGCATAATTCGTGGGTTTTTAATTAAAGAATAAAATGTCGTTAATCATATTACTCATATAGTCTATTTTGTCAAGTATTGTTTTTTGTGCTACAGTGAAGCAATTATGGCAAACTTAAAAAAAGCACGTAGTGATGAAAAAATCATTATCAAGGGTGCTCGAACACATAATTTAAAAAATATTAATGTAGAAATTCCTCGTGGAACAATGACGGCCATCACAGGACTTTCAGGTTCCGGAAAATCATCGCTCGCATTCGATACTATTTTTGCCGAAGGACAACGTCGTTACGTAGAATCACTTTCGGCGTATGCTCGTCAATTTTTGAAACAAATGGGGAAACCGGATGTGGATGAAATTACAGGATTGTCACCAGCAATTTCTATTGATCAAAAATCTCGATCAAATAATCCGCGTTCAACGGTTGCAACAATTACTGAAATTTATGATTATCTTCGTGTGTTGTATGCGCGCGTTGGAAAACCTTATTGTATTGAGTGTGGAAGAAAAATTGAAAAATTATCCACTGAAGAAATCCTAAATTTGATTCAAGAAAAAATTAAAAAGTTTGAAGAGAATCATAAGGGTAAGAAAAAAGTCATGGGTGTTGAATATAACGATACCCAAGTTCAAATTATGGCACCTGTTGTACGAGGTCGAAAAGGAGAATATTATCAACTTCTGTATGATATGTTAGGTAAGGGGTTTGCCAGAGTTCGTCTCGATGGGGTAATGCACAATTTACGTGAAAAAATTACTCTCGATAAAAATTCAAAACATGATATTGATTTTCTCGTGGATGAAATTGCTATTCATGAATTTAAAGATGATCCTAAAGCTGCAACTGAGCGTCTCGCTGAAGCAGTAGAGTTAGGTCTTCTTGAGGCTGAAAATATGGTACGTGTAGTGTTTGCCGTACCAGGTCAAGAAATCACTGACGATAATCGTAATGAGTTTGAATTTTTAATGTCAGCAACATTATCATGTCCTCATG
>CAZJXT010000043.1:0-4477 GCA_964550225.1 uncultured Candidatus Saccharibacteria bacterium | reverse complement strand
GCTTTAAAAAATAAAGCAATGAGAATATAGCATATATTTTGAAAAAAGAAAAGTCCTTATAATTTGTATTTGTACAAATACAAATTATAAGGACTCAATTAAGCTCGTTATTCTTTTTCTGATTTTTCAGAAGATTCCTTCGAGTTAAAATATTGACTAAGAAGATATTTATATAACTCTTCAGAACCTTTAAACTCGTGTAACCAATCACGAAGCCTGTTCTCATTAAAATAATCTCTCTTCATCAGAATATCAACGATCTTCTTTTTTTCAAACTCTCGAGAATGAGGAAGTAATTTAAGAACATCAAGAAGGGTATCCTGCATTTGGATTTCTGGATCAAAAATATAATTCCAAACCTTTTCATCTATTATCTTACCTTGCAAAATCGCCCATATGATGTTTAGCGGATAACTTTTTATGAGACCAGAATTATCTTTTGCTTCCTCTAAGTCTTCCAGTGTAAACACGTTGGATGTTGTTTCTTTATTCATTTTTGTTCAGTTTTTATTTTAAGCACTATACCAAATTATCAGAATAAATCAATTTATATAATAAAAAGAGGCCCCTTACGGACCTCTTGCTTAAAAAGAGCTGAACTTTATTCTAATCGGTTTTTTATTTTGTCATTGATAATCTGGCGCACACATTCCAATGCATGCTCCGGACAACCTGCAACACTTGTTACGATTGAATCAAAATCTTTAGCGTGAGACATTTCAAGCTTAAATCTTTCCATTCGTTTTGAAACTTCAAGTTCAGAAACTGCTTCTTGTTTTGCTCGTAATTCTAATTGAGCTACTGCCTGCTTCTCAGACTGTGGAGCAACGAAAATAGTATGGATATTATTCGGAAACAAATCCTTCAAGGCTTTCGCACCAAGAACATCAATATCCGTAATTCCGTAACCATAATTCGATGCGGCCTCGTACAACTGATTGAATGAGGTGCCATAAAAGCAATCCTTGCCAAACAACTCTTCCCATTCTGCAAAATAGCCACGGTCCTTTAGACGAAGAAATTCTTCTACGGAAATAAAGAAATAATGTACTCCATTAATCTCGATTCCCGTTTGTTCATTGTAGCGTTCTTTGCGGGTAGTGTGAGTAATAACAAACTTAATCGTTTTTCCCAAAATGGTAGTTTTTACAATTGCGCGAACTATGGTCGACTTACCAACTCCGGATATTCCGGCAATAAGGAAAATAAGCGCTTGCGGATTAACAATAAAAGGATTTGTGTGAATAACTTCCTCTCTTTTTTTAAGCTCCTCTAATTCAGCTAAAATGTGTGACATATGCTCTTTGTTTTAAAATGTGATGAAATTTGTTTCCAGTTTTATACCACAACTGGAATTCAAAGTCAATTTATGCTATACTTGAATTTATGAGAATTCTCGCCATAGAAACATCATGTGACGAGACAGCGATTTGTCTCCTTGAAGCAACAAAAACCCCAACAGGAGTTGAATTTTGCGTTATAAACAACATTACGCATACGCAATTAGAACATGTAAAATTTGGAGGAGTCTTCCCTGCTATTGCTAAACGTGAACATTTGATTAACTTGCCTATTATTCTTGATCAGATCATGAAAGATCAAAAAAAGCCTGACATGGTTTGTGTAACTCATGGTCCAGGATTAGAACCAGCACTGTGGTGCGGAATTACTTTTGCCAAGGAGCTTGGTGAAAAATGGAGTATTCCGGTTATTCCTGTAAATCATATGGAGGGACATATTTTATCAGTACTTGTTCCCAACATTCAAAACAAATTTTCTTTTAATAATACCATCCAATTCCCTGCTCTTGCTTTATTAATTTCAGGAGGTCATACAGAAATTATTTTGGTAAACGATATTGGTGATTATAAAATTATTGGGAAAAC
Source organism: uncultured Candidatus Saccharibacteria bacterium (assembly GCA_964550225.1). Taxonomy (GTDB): domain Bacteria; phylum Patescibacteriota; class Minisyncoccia; order Phycocordibacterales; family UBA1006; genus CAIXMG01. Next base: position 2,591 of record CAZJXT010000043.1, on the reverse strand, counting down.
TCGTGATGATGCGGTTGGTGAGGCCTTTGATAAAGTTGCCCGCATGATGCATCTTTCCTATCCAGGAGGTCCAGAAATTTCAAAACTTGCATCGCAATTTACCGGTAAGAAAACCTTAGAATTTCCTCGACCAATGCTGCATACTAAAGACTATGATTTTTCATTTTCAGGATTAAAGACAGCGGTGCTGTATCATATTCAATCTCTTGGAGAAAATATTTCTGAGGAAAATAAACAAGAAATTGCTCACGAATTTCAAAACGCTGTTGCTGATGTCTTGATTAAAAAAATAACTCGAGCAATCGATGAATTTGGAGCACAAGCATTAATTATTGGTGGCGGTGTTGCTGCGAATACATTCATCATCAAATCATTTCGAGAAAAGCTTGCGGGTGATTTTTCTGATGTTATATTGCATACCCCTATACAAGGATTAACTGGCGATAATGCTTTAATGATTGCGCTTGCTGGATATTTCAAGATACAAAAAAACCCTGATGCCAATTATGGTGACATCAAGGCTGTGGGAAATTTAGAACTATAATAAAAAAATTGCCAAATAAAAAAATCATTACTGTCTTCGCTATCACAGCGGGAGTAATGATTTGTTGAATCCGCATCATATGGTTTTTTAAAGCATATAATTATTAACCTTAGCAACTTCTCTTCGTTTTATATAAGATATTGTACCTCAGTTAAAATAGCGGTGTTGGTTGGGCCACGAGCAAATTCTTGATAATCATAACATGCTCGAAAAAATAATGCAATTATGCTATAGTTTCCCCATGACATTCGAGAACAAAAACAACCTCCCTGAGAGGCTTTTACAACCGTACAACCCTTCTGCTACAGAATCGGTTATTTATAAACGATGGGAAGATTCTGGATTTTTTAATCCAGATATTTGCGTTCAAAAAGGAATTACAAAACCTGATGCAGAACCATTTACTATTATGATGCCACCTCCAAATGTAACAGGTGTTTTACATATGGGGCATGCTCTGATGGTTACTCTCGAAGATATCATGATTCGTTTCAAGCGTATGCAAGGATATAAAACCCTCTGGCTTCCTGGAACCGACCACGCAGCAATTGCTACTCAATCAAAAGTAGAAGGTGAAATTAAAAAGAAAGAGGGGCTTTCTCGTCACGATCTCGGACGTGATGAATTATTACGTCGTGTAAATGAGTTTGCGCAAAATAGTCACGATACGATCGTATCTCAAGTAAAAGTACTCGGCGCATCATGTGATTGGTCACGTGAAGCGTTTACTATGGATGAAAAAAGAAATTTTGCAGTGCGTACTATGTTTAAGAAAATGTACGACGATGGGCTCATCTATCGAGGTCATCGCATTGTAAACTGGGATCCAAAAGGTCAAACAACTATCTCTGATGACGAAATTGTATACGAAGAACGAAAATCTGTTTTGTATACTTTCAAATATTCAAAGGATTTCCCTATCTCAATCTCAACAACTCGGCCAGAAACGAAAGTTGGTGATGTTGCCGTTGCGGTGCACCCTGAAGATACTCGTTACCAACAATACATTGGTCAGACGTTTGAAATTGCAGATTTCTGCGGAGTTCCCTTGTCTATTAAAATAATTGCTGATGATTCTGTAGAAAAAGATTTTGGAACAGGGGCGCTCGGAGTTACCCCAGCCCATTCAATGATCGACTGGGCAATTGCTGATCGTCACAATCTTCCTCGTCCTCAAGTGATTAATGAATATGCGAAAATGACGATTGGTGATGAAAGAATTTTAAATAAAAAAACTACCGATGCGCGAGAAGTTATTGTTACATGGCTTCGTGACCAAGGACTTCTTGAGTCTGAACAAGAGACAAATCAAAATATTGCTACCGCAGAACGAACCAGTGGTATTGTTGAACCGTTACCAAAATTACAATGGTTTATTGATGTAAACAAAGAAATTCCTGGACGAGGAAAAACATTAAAACAAATTATGCGAGAGCCTGTAGAACAAGGGTCTATTAAAATTCTTCCAGATTATTTCAATAAAACCTATTTCCATTGGATTGATAATTTACAAGATTGGTGTATTTCTCGCCAGATCTGGTACGGACACAGAATTCCTGTTTGGTATAAAGATAATGAAGTATTCTGTGGAACCGAAGCGCCTACTGGTGAAGGATGGTCACAAGATGAAGATACTCTTGATACTTGGTTTTCATCAGGACTGTGGACATTTTCAACTCTTGGTTGGCCAGAAAAAACAAAAGATCTCGAACTGTATCACCCAACAGATGTACTTGAAACAGGATATGAAATTCTATTTTTTTGGGTTGCACGTATGATCCTCATGACAGAATACGCTCTTGAAACTATTCCATTTAAAACAGTATATCTTCATGGAACTGTTCGAGATGGTCAAGGACGTAAGATGTCAAAATCGCTTGGAAACGGAATTGATCCTTTGGATATCGCTCAAAAATTTGGAGCTGATGCTGGACGTATGGCATTGGTAGTAGGAACTGCACCAGGAACTGATAGTAAGATTGATGAGAATAAAATCAAAGCCTACTCAAAATTTGCAAATAAAATCTGGAATTCAACACGATTCGTA
>CAZJXT010000042.1:0-4648 GCA_964550225.1 uncultured Candidatus Saccharibacteria bacterium | reverse complement strand
CTCGTTCCCCGAGCGATGTTTTTTCTAAAACGGTTGGTACTAAATATGACATATGAAATGATAGTACCATAAAATAGTTAAAAATAAAAAACACCCTCATAGAGTGTTAGATATTTTCCAAATATTCAAATACTTTCGCATTTGTCAGAATTTGAGTCACATATGCTCGAGCACGATCTTCAGAAAGATCTTTTTGATCTTTATACATTTCAATGATCTTTTCAACCTCTGCTTGAATCGTTTCATCACTTGGTTGCAATTTTTCTTTGGTTGCAATTTCATCAAGAATCAGCTGCATCTTTGCCCGTTTTGTGGCATTTTCTGTCCATTCAGATTTTAACTGTGCTTCTGTTTTTTCAATACGCTTCAAATAATCTTCCATGGTCATTCCCATCATAGAAATATCGTACACGAACTGTTGCATCATTTTATCAAGTTCGAAATCTACTAATACATCAGGTAATTCAATAGTTGACCCATCAATAATTCCATCAATAATAGCAATTCTTTTTTTCTCGAGTGCTCGATCAGATTTTTCTTTCAAAAGATTCTCTCTAAATCGATTTTTGAAATCTTCAATTCCTTCAAATTTACCAAGAGTTTTTACAAATTCATCAGTGAGTTCTGGCAACGCAGATTCTTCAATTTTTGTATGATCATGATCATGATGTTCAATACCATCATCATGCATTTGTTGATGTGCACGCATTTGTCGTAGTTCTAATAACCCAGCATCAATTTCTGCTTCAGTTACTTCAATTTTTTCATCAGAAGAAACTCCTTGTGCAATTTTTTTATAATCACCAAGTTGTAATGTTGGCATAACTGCTGTAGTAATCGTAAATTCAAGATCATTTCCAAATGCAACTTTGGTTAATGTAATATTTGGACGTCCAATAGCGTCAATTTTATTATCCATTAAAATAGTTGGATAAAATTCCATGATTGCCATTTGTGCCATCTCATCAAGAATTGCTGCATCGCCTACTTGTTTTTCAACAATTGATGATGGAACATGACCTGGACGAAATCCATCTACTTTTACAAACTTTGAAATATTTTCCAACGCTTTATTTTTATAAGCATTAAATTTTTCTGCGGGAATAGAGGCTTTTATTTCAACCTGAGATTTTTCAAGTTTTTTAATTTCTGGTTTTGACATAGGGCTTTACTCTACCATAAAAACAAAAAAACGCTACTGGAGCGCTTTCTTGATATTCAACTGGTTTTCAAGCTGTCGAATTTTCAATCGGATGATGAATTTAGTAAATGATCCGATAGTAGGGTCATTTTCTTTCATTTTCAAATCATTCAATTCAAGAATCATTACTTGGGTTGGATCAATGGCAATAGTAACTGGAGGATTTTCAACCACTGAAGGAATGACTTGTTCTTGTGCGTATGCCAAACGAGATCCGAAGACCATTGCTAGGGCAATAGCTGTAAAAATAACTGTCTTTTTCATGTACTTGTCATAGTACCATAAAACAAGTTATTTGTCAGTAGATCTGTGGATAACTATTTTCCGTATTTTTCATGATACAGATGAATAGACTCCATAATATCAGCAATTGCGCGTGTTTTATCATAGATTCCATTAATAGTAACAGATCCTTTTTCACCCTTTTTTAACTCTTTATAGGTTTCCCAGAAATGGGTAAACTCTTTAAGAGTGTGCTTATTAATATCTACCAAATCGTTCGTTTCTTCCCATCGTTTATCATCAATAGGTACCGCAATGATTTTTGCATCACTATCACCAGTATCAGTCATATCCATAACCGCAATAGGTCGAACTTTAACTAATATTCCAGGATGAAGAGGGTAAGTCGTTAAAACAATGACGTCCAATGGATCACCGTCGTGCCACAATGTCTGAGGTACATATCCATAATCAAATGGATAAGGAGCCGCAGAATAGTTTGCGCGGTCGAGTGCAATGAGTCCAGTTTCTTTATCTATTTCATATTTATTACTTGATCCTTTTGGGATTTCAATAATAACGTTTAATTCATGAGGAGCTTTTTCTCCTTTTGATATATCGTGCCAGAGATTCATATTATGCTTCAGAAGTTTCAGTATCTATAGATGATTCAACATCCTGAGATAATTCAGCTTCATTGTTTACAAAATTGGTAATAGAAACAAATCCTTCTTCATCAAGAGGTTCTCCTGATTCAGAAACTTCTTCTCCCTTGATTCCTTTAATATCGATTTTCCATCCAGTAAGTTTTGCAGCAAGTCGTACATTTTGTCCTCCTTTTCCAATAGCAAGAGAAAGTTGGTCGTCGGCAACAGAAACATTTGCCTGATGGTTTGCCTCATCGATAGTAATGTCGAGTACTCGTGCTGGTGCAAGAGAGTTTGCAACATACTCAGCAGGATCAGTTGAGAAAGGAATAATATCAATTTGTTCTCCATGGAGTTCTTCAGTAATAGATCGTACACGAATTCCTTTTTGTCCGATACATGCACCTTGAGCATCAACACCTTCATCATTTGAAAGTACTGCAATTTTTGATCGAGCACCTGCTTCACGTGCAATAGATTTAATTTCTACAACACCTGTTGCAACTTCAGGTGACTCTGCTGCAAAAAGACTTTCAATAAATCGAGGGTGAGTTCGTGATAATCGCAAGTTAATTCCTTTTGGTCCGTCTTCTACTAAATAGAGATATGCTTTAATACGATCTCCTGTTTTATACATTTCACCAGGAATTTGTTCATTACGAGGAAGAACTCCTGTTGCTTTATTAAAATCAACGAATACCATTCCGCGATCTACTTTTTGTACTGACCCAATAATAATTTCACCTTGTTTTCCATTATATTCTGTCATAACTACCCCTCGTTCTGCTTCACGCAAACGTTGCATAATAACTTGTTTTGCGGTTTGTGCAGCAACTCGTCCAAAGTCAGATTCAGGTTGTTCAAGAGGGAAAATAATTTCATCTCCTAATTGAGCGTTTGATTTTAAGAGTTTTGCAGAATCAAGCATCATGTGTTTTTCTTCATCGTAACGAGGCATGATTTCTTCTTCTGTTTTTTCTGTTTCTCGCAAATCGGGATGATTTCGCAAATGTTCTAATTCTTCTTCGGTAAGTGCTGGACGTACGGAATGTTCATCAACAACTGTTTTTACTTGAGTAAAGGTAACCGTTCCTGTATCTTGATCAAGTTTTGCTCGAATCACTTGCCCTTTCTTACCATAATCTTTTTTGTAAGCAGCAGCGAGTGATTGTTCGATTGCTTCCCACAATGTCGACGCAGGAATTTTTTTCTCTTGTTCGATTTGTTCAATCGTACTTTTTAAAATTTTAAGATCAAATAACATATATTTTGTTATTATTTTATTTTTAATAAAAACCTGTTTCGAGGACAGGCTGTGTATAACTACCATATCATGTTTGGCATTGCTTTTGCAAGCGTGATATAATTTTTTTATGGATATTCAAAATGCATCATTACAACTTACCAATGCTCATCAAGAACATTTTTATAAAAAGATCATCATTATTGCGGGATTACTGATCGGACTTGTAGTTCTCGGAATGATTGCTTATCAGGTTATTGTTTTGAAAAAATCTCTCCCTAAAGCCGATCAAAAATTACGTGACCAGTATCAATTAGAAAAAATTGTTGAAGCACAAAAAATGTTTGAATCATTTGCCAAGGAAATTGAACAAGCAAAACCTTTGAGTGATGTAGAGAAAAAGAAAATAACTGACATGTTTGCAAAAATGAACGAGTCTGTACCAACAGATGAAATGCTTAAAAATTTTGCCGAAGAAGACCATGTATTACAAGAACAAGCATTAAAAGCTTGGAAAACAAGCAAGGGGTTATAATGGTTATACATTATATATATGAGAACTATGAAACACTTAATAAAGAAAAACTCAAAAAAAATAGGGATATTTCTTGGTATAGGGGTAATTCTTATTGTTGGTGGATATATTGTACGACCCGTAATCGCTCAACAAATTCTGAGCAACCCAACAGTTCCTAATGTTCACGGTGGAATTTGGTCAGATATGCCAAATCAAAGTGATCAAGAAATGTCTTGTACCAATATTAACTGCGGGCGTGGATTAGGAGCTATTAGTACTAACAATTTAGATAACCCTAATATTTTTGGAACGATTCCTTATGGAGTCACACTTAATCCTCAAACAGGAAAATTATCAGGTGCTGCATGGGGTGAATATTCTGGATGGTTAAAATTTGATCCAGCAGGTCCATTTCCTACAGGATTAGGAACATCCGCAAATGCTGCACAGATCTCTCCACAGTGTTTGCTTGATACTACAACTACAGAATGTCCTGTTACAGGATGGATTCGGTTTACCGCAGGAGGTACTCCGGAATCAGGAGGTTGGGATGGATGGGTAAGTATGAGAGGAAAAACAACATCATTAGGAGGTAGTTATGGGGTTGTTTATAACAAAGCAACAAATTTTTTCAAACCAGCTGTTGGATCATCAGACGCATGGGGTGATAGTGTCGCAGGATGGATTAATTTTAATAATATGAAGGTTGATACTCTATTGGATCCAACGTTGTTAACATGTATTGATGTAAATGGAGTTCAATATACATACCCTGTTGGAGGAACTATTCCTACGCAGTGTGAAAAATTAACCTGCCA
>CAZJXT010000041.1:0-4682 GCA_964550225.1 uncultured Candidatus Saccharibacteria bacterium | reverse complement strand
TACCTTGAGGTGGTAGCGCCGCGAGGCATGGGGGTTCGAGTCCCCCCCTGAGCACTCAAAAATAAAAACCCCTACAAAGGGGATTTTTATTTGAGAAACATTTTATCAATCATGCCTCCATGCTCTTTGAGATATTTTCTAATATTTTGTTTTGCGAAAGTTGTTTTGCAAAAATCAATCCATTTACGATTAGGTTTGCTTTTTTCGGTGGTAATAATTTCAACAACATCACCTTGATGTACTAGAGTATCTAATGAAACCATTTTGTTATTAATTCTAGCTCCAAAAACATGATTTCCAATATCTGAATGAATTGCATACGCAAAATCAATAACACTGGAACCTTGGGGGAGTTCAATAACATCACCTTTTGGAGTATAAACAAATACTCGGGTTTCAAAAAAATCTAATTTGAGATGATGTAAAAAATCCTCAGGTTTTTCCAGATGTTGTTGAGCTTGTAATAATTCTTGAGTCCAATCCAATTTGTTTTTCTTGGAAACAGATTGATTATTTTTACCACGCTCTTTATATCCTACATGAGAATAGATTCCATATTCAGCTTCGCGATGCATTTCTTCGGTTCGTATTTGTATTTCAATAATACCACCTTTGCCATCAAAAATAGTGGTATGCAATGATTGATATCCGTTTGGTTTTGGAACCGCAATATAGTCTTTAAATTTTCCTGGAATTGGTTTGTAAAGACCATGAATAATTCCTAGGGCTTGATAACAATCACTAACCGTTGGAACAATAATTCGTAATGCAAAAATATCATAGATTTTTTTAATATCGTAATGATAGTATTTTAATTTTCCCCAGAGACTGTACACATGTTTCACTCGGTAATTAAGACTTGTGATATTTGCTTCAAGAATTTTTAATTCATCAGCAAGTGTTTCAGCCATATTTGTTAAATGTTCTTTATCTAAAGACAATGTTGTTTCAATAATTTGTTTTGTCTTGCGATATTCCTCTGGATAAGCATATGGAAATGCTAAGTCTTCAAGTTCTGCTTTGAGTTTTCCCATACCTAATCGATCGGCAAGACGAGCATGAATTTCGAGTGTCTCAAGAGCAATTCTTTTTTGCTTATCGGGGCGCACGTGTTCGAGGGTTTGCATGTTGTGTAACCGATCGGCAAGTTTAATAGTCACGACTCGAATATCATGAGCACTTGCAATAAAGAATTTCCGCAAGGATTCTGCGTGCCGTTGTACACCTTGATATTTTAAATGACCAAGCTTCGTTACTCCGGTAACAAGATTTGTAATCTCATCACCAAATATTTCACGCATATTTGATTCAGGAGTATTGGTATCTTCTAAAATATCATGTAATAATCCAGCGGTAATAGTAATAGCATCAGCATGAAGCTCTGCCAAAATACAAGCCGTTGCAAATACGTGATTGATATAAGGATCGCCATTATTTCTTTGTTGTCCTAAATGGGCTTGCTGGGAATAATGAAAAGCCTTGGTTAATAAGGCGACTTCCTCAGGAGACCATGTTGGTTTTATAGCAAGAAGCTCATCTAAGTTCGGACTCATGAGCATAGTATAGTTATTTTATTGAAAATGTCATTCGTTTGATATACTGGTAATATGCGTATTAATAATTCTCCATGGCTTACACAACTACATATGAATCGTACGATTCAAAAATTGGATAATGATACAACTACCCATGTGGTAATTGTTGGTGGAGGAATTGCCGGAATCACTACATTATATTTTTTGTTAAAATACACGACAAAAAAAATAATTCTTGTCGAAGGAAATAAAATCGCACATGGCGCAACGGGGCATAATGCAGGACAATTGGTTGCCGAGTTTGAAAAACCACTCATCGAACTTGTAAAAGAGCATGGAATGAAGAAAGCTGTGAATGGATTAGGCGATGTTGAGGCAGCATGGGAATTAGTTGATGAAATTTTTAATGATACTCAGATAGAAGTTCCCTTTAAAGAATTTATTGGCTACGGAGGATACTCAGAAGTTACACAGCTTATTAATGATCTAGAAACAGAATATATTAAAAGTGAGCACGGACTTATTGCTTTTCCAATACTCATTTCGCGTGAATCAAATTGGTTAAATCAAATACCTGATAAGTATAAAAAAATAATTACCATAGTAGACCAAGAAGTCATCGATCAGTTTTTAGATGTAACTAATAGTCTCTATCATGGGGCTATTGCGCAAAAAAAGGGGGTCATGAATAGTGCTTTATTTACAGAACGTTTAGCGATGTGGTGTCTGGAGCATTATGTAGATCGTGCTAGTATTTTTGAACATAGTTCAGTGCACGGATTAGAGTTAGCTTCCGAAAAATTAGAAATTATTACCAATGATGCAAAAATTATTTGTGATGAAGTGGTTTTATGTACAAATGGTTTTGAGAATTTTTACATTCGAGATAAACATGGTTCTGATCTCGATACTAAATTTCACCATGAAGTATTTGGTGCTGTAGGATACATGACAGGATTTCTCACAGAAAAACCTCTCGAATATATGGCAAATTATTATTATGAACCAGGAAAAGTTCGCGGTTCAGATCCATTTTCATCAGATCCTTACATGTATGTAACACGTCGAATTTTTGATACAGAACACCAAAACATAAGATTGATTTCAATTGGTGGTCCAGAAATACAGTTACAAGATCGTGAAATTTATCACCGTGATTTTGATGTAGCACATACATTTCATGAAGATAGTATTTCGTTTGCAGAAAAAAATTTCGATATGAGTGAAACCAGTGAGAAATTTTTCTGGCATGGTCTTATGGGATACACTAAATCAGGAGTTCGTATGGTAGGACGAGAACCTATGGATCCTCGATTATTATATAATCTTGGATGTAATGGTGTAGGGATTTTGCCAAGTATTATGGGGGCACGTAAAATTGCAAAACATATTAATAATGAACATGTCGAAGATACTATTTTTGATCCTAAGCGATAATAATTATGAATCTTACAAAGAAAAAATGTATTCCTTGTGAAAATAAAACAGTTGCTCCGTTTACTAAAAAACAAGTAAAAGAATATTTGCTTTTTACACCTGGGTGGATGATTGATCATAAAGCAAAAAAAATATCACAAACCTGGCTGTTTGCTGATTTTGTAACAGCGATGAAATTTGTTACGAAGGTTGCAAAGCTCGTTGAGAGAGAGGGCCATCATCCAGACATTTTTATTTGGTATAATAAAGTGACATTAGATTTATGGACGCATTCGATCGGAGGTCTTTCAGAGAATGATTTTATTGTAGCTTCAAAAATTAATCTCATTAAAATATAGAATCCACTGGATTTTTTATATCATTTCTGATATAACAGATAACACTTCTTAGAAAAAGTAAGAAGTGTTTTTCTATGGTGGCTATGGTGTAACGGTTAACACAGAAGCTTGTGGAGCTTTTAATCAGGGTTCGATTCCCTGTAGCCACCCCCAAATAATAATTTTTTAACTAAAAAAACACCTCAAAAGGGGTGTTTTTGGTAAGTTTTATTTTTATACAGAAACATCAATATTTTTTCGTTTATTAACAATAAGATTTTTTACGATAGTGAATACGTTTCGATGATAGGTATCTATTAAATCATCTAAATTATTTCCAATAATTCGTGAATCTATTGAGGTACACTGCATAAGATTTGCCCAAGAAATTTTTTCAATAGTTAATTCAAAAACCTTGCGTCCCAATTGATAACAATTTAATTCTTCAACAGGGATCGTAAATGGCCCATAGACCGTTTCAGTGTTTTTGTTAATGATTGTAAATTCACAAATAAGATTTTTTTTCATTAAGCCTGTTTTTTCTTTACTCTATAGCAAATTCAAATAAATGCAAGATTATCGTTCGGTATCAATTTTATATCCTCGTCCAGGAATATTATAAATAAGTGGAATATATCCAGGCAAGTCTATTTTTCTCCGTAAATTAAGAACGTGCATTTCTATAGTATTAGAAAGAGCGTCACAATGAATATCCCAAATCTTTTCGCTAATTGTATTGCGAGAAACAACACATCCTTTGTGTTGTAAAAGAAATTCAAGTAAAGAGAATTCTTTTTTAGTAAGATAGATAGGTTTATTGTTGCGTACGATACGCTGGGTATTCGTATCGAGAACAAGATTATCAATCATTAAAACACTTCGAGGTGCTAAATTGGGCCTGCGTAATAACGCCTGAATTCGTGCATAGAGCTCATCAAAGAGAAATGGCTTTTTCATACAATCATCATACCCACAATTGAGTGCCTCAATAATATGAGCAGTATCACTATTCGTTGTTGTCATAATCATAGGGACACGAGAACGTCGATCATGGTTATAGTTTCTTATTTCTCCGCAAATACAAAAACCATCTCTGTCTGAAAAATTAAATTCAGAAATAATAATATCGTAATCATTTGATTTTGCCATATGAATTGCTGACTGACCACTCATCGTAGTATCAATCGCATAACATTTTTCTTCGAGACGTTGTTTAAAATATGAAAGTGTCTCTGGATCATTTTCAATAAGTAGGGCACGCATGAAAAATATTATAAAACGTTTAAGAAAGTTATCAAGAAAAAACTTTATTATTTCTTGATAAATAATTTATTTTTTCTTTATTTCTTTTTATCTTAAAAATATGGTAAAGTGCACGCATATGACATCTCGT
>CAZJXT010000040.1:0-4814 GCA_964550225.1 uncultured Candidatus Saccharibacteria bacterium | reverse complement strand
TATTTGGTACGATCGTAGGAAGTTTTTTGAACGTAGTTATATTGCGTATGAATACTGGAAAAGGATTAGGTGGGCGATCTCAATGTCTTTCATGCAATCATATATTATCCTGGTATGAACTAATACCGGTTATAAGCTTTCTTGTACAACAAGGAAAATGTCGATCATGTCGTTCAAAAATTTCAATACAATATCCACTGGTTGAATTGGTGACGGGTATTTTATTTGCTACCACTGGATTTTTCATTACGAGTGGATGGTACTTGTTTATTTGGCTTTTGTTGATTGCACTAGGAATGATTATTGCGGTATATGACATGAGACATCGAATGATTCCTATAACACTCCTTCTATGGTTTGCGGTTATTGGGGCATTTTTAGGATTTCATATTTCTGGAATTCTTGTCGCACTACCTTTTTTCCTTTTGTGGATTATTTCTTCTGGTAAATGGATTGGGTTTGGGGATATTGAAATGATGGCAATCATAGGAGTTATTCTAGGACCCATCTCTGGTTTTTCAGTAATTATGATTTCATTTTGGATAGCATCAGCAGTGATGATTCCGGTAGTATATTTAATGAAAAAAGGAAATGCTCAACAAAATCCAGAAATACCCTTTGGCCCATTTCTTTTATTGGGTACATATCTCGTAGGGGTTTGTGGTCTTGATGTTTTAAAAATAATTATGAAAATGATATAATAAATCGTATGAAAAGAAACCACAAAGGATTCACACTTATTGAGTTTGTTGTCATCATTAGTATTTTTGCAATTATGGCAGCAGTTGCTCTTTTTAACTTTGCGGGATTTCGAAGTAATGTTGGACTCACAAATGTGGTGCAAGATATTGCGTTAATTATTCGACAGGCTCAAGTTTTTGGATGGGCAACTCAAACAGAAGTAATTAGTCCAGACGCTGATCCTTTGCGACATTCGCAAGGAGTTTATTTTGCTGAAAATGGGTCCGATGGATATGGTAAAGATATTGTTTTATATTCTAAACTTGATACAAATCCCCAAAATGCCATGTATTTTGCAGGTCAAGATATTAATGTTGATACTTTAAAAATTCAAGGATCGGTTCGTGTTGTAGATATTCGTGTAACAGATGATAAATCAAAATTAAAAATTGATAGCGATCCGGCAAACCCAAATCTTATTGATACAAGTACGCTTTCTTTGGCAGGAAATAATGTTTCTGTGGTCTTTTCACGACCACGACCAGAGGCCATGTTTTTTTCCGGTTTCAATAGAATTCCTGAGCAATATCTAGGTATTTATATTGCTTCTGAAAAAACATGTCCAATAGGAAATCCTTGTGCATATGCTGATCGAGTGATTACGATTTCTACATTTGGAGAAATTGGGGTACAATAATTATTATTACTATGAAACAAAACCGTTTTTACAATTCAGGATTTACCCTCATTGAGGTAATGGTTGCAGTTTCTATTTTTACCATCATTATGACGGTAGGAATTGTCGCATTGCTTACTATTAATAATACGTATCGTAAATCACAAACAGATAGACAAGCAATTGATGCGATGACATACACTCTTGAATCAATGAGTCGCCGTATACGAACATCGCGCGAATGGCCTGTTGGTATTAATTACGGAAATCCAGATACTCACTTTTCTTTTGTTGATCAAGACGGAATCCTTGTAACCTATAATTGGATTGGAAGTAAAATAGTTGTTGATATTGATAATCAATTAGCAACGAATACCGTTGTAGTAAATGGTCAATATGACATAACTCCAGATAATGTTGAAATTACAAAACTCACATTTCTTCCTTTTGAATCACCCGCAGGGTTTCCCTATGTTCAAATAAATGTTCAAGGAAAAGTGACAAATGCAAAACAGGTTTCTGATTTTTCATTTCAAACAGGGATTTCAAAGCGAACAGGAGTTCAATAATTTATATGATTTGTTTTAATATAAAAAATCACAAAGGATTTACACTGATCGAAACGCTTTTTGCGATTTTGATTTTTTCTGCAGCACTTATTTCATTGATGGCAATTGCAGGACGAGGTATTAGTGCAACCAATAGTGCACGAGAGCAAATTACTGCTCATTATTTAGCACAAGAAGGTCTCGAGGTTATTCGTAATTTGCGTGATAATGATATGGCAACAGGGTGGAGTAACAGATTTGATTTTTGTACTTCTGACAATCCTTGTTTCGTAAATTATCAGGGAGGATTTGATATTCCTATTGTGGTTAAATGTGGAGGACAGTGTCCTTTTGTGCAAACAGCAAATGGTGATTTTGTAGATACAGGAGTAGATTCTCCTTACTTGCGAACTATTACGATTGAACCACTTCACAAAGATGATACGCTTGGATTTGTAGATGAATATCGAATTACTTCACGAGTAGATTGGTTAGCAAAAACAGTAAAGCGTTCAGTGACTCTTGAAACTATCTTGAAAAAATGGCAATAAAAATATAACGAAATAATTTATGAAAAAATATCTTAAACAACAAAAAGGATTTGTGATTTTATTTACAATTCTGATTTCTGCCATTATCCTTATGATTGGATTAGGTATTTTTTCTATTGCCACACGAGAAACGGTTTTATCAGGTACCGCTCGAGAAGCACAATATGCATTTTATGCTGCAGATGCAGGAGTAGAGTGTGCTCTGTATGAACAGTCTCTTCCGGGTGCTGGTGTGTTAGCAGCAGCAGGAAATGGAGGTCCGTTAAGTAGTTGCGGTGAAAATCCTGTAACGGTTACAGGAACCGCTAATCCTCTAAACCCATTTACATTTGATGCGCTTATTGATCCTGTACGTATGACATGCGTTCATGTAACTGTTTTTGATTATGGAAACTATCGACGCATTGTTTCGCAAGGATATAATATATGTACCAAAGACGCTCAGCCTGCAAAATCTCCGCTCTTGGTAGAACGAGATCTTGATATTATTTTTGGACTCGGTGGAGATATTAAAATTGATGGAACACCTCAATCGGTAAAAAATCCAAATGATAATAACTCAACCTCATTATCAGGGATTACTCCAAATGGAGCTACTGATTCTACAACAAATGAAATTTTGAATACTGCACCAACAGGAATTCTAGATACAAGCAAAGGAATACCTCCTGATGCTTTTACTCAAACAGCAAAACAAACACCGACACCTAGTTTTTAGGATATGATATGAAAAATTCTCAAGATACAAAAAAGAGAATATCTGCATTACGAGTAGAAATTGAAAAACATCGTCATTTGTATCATACACAAGATGCGCCAGAAATTTCAGACGAGGCTTATGATGTACTCGTTCGAGAATTATCGGAATTAGATCCGAGTTTTGTTGTTCCTGTAGGAGGAAAAATCTTAGATGGATTTAGTAAAACAAAACATTTGGTGCCTCAATGGTCATACGATAACGTATTTGGATTTGATGAGCTAAAGAGGTGGGATGAACGCAATAGAAAAATTGTTGAATCAAATACCTCTTGGGAATATTGCTGTGAATTAAAAATTGATGGACTCAAGATTGTCTTAACATATGAAAATGGAAAATTAATTACTGGTGCGACACGGGGTGATGGAAATATAGGTGAGGATATTACTGAAAATATTAAAATGATTAAAAATATACCGCAAACTATTTCTGATAAGCGAACAATTGTTGTGATTGGAGAAGTGTGGATGAAAAAAAGTGATCTTGAAAAAATAAACAAAGAACGTACTGAACAAGGACTTCCTTTATATGCGAATCCGCGCAATCTTGCCGCAGGAACACTTCGTCAATTAGATACCAGTATTGTTGCGTCACGAGATTTGCAAGTGTTCTGTTATGACCTTGAGGTGATTAGCGACCCTGATGCTTTTGATACTCATGATGATGAGCTAGAATTCCTTAAGCAAAATAAATTTTCAGTAAATACTAAAACCAAAACAGTTAACAGTCTTGAAAAGATTCAGGCTTTTGTTGATCAGTGGATTTCATTACGTAATCATGAGGAATACGCTGTTGATGGGGTAGTAATTAAATTAAATGACATTTCTTTACGAGAGGTTCTTGGTCATACAGCCAAATCTCCGCGATTTGGAGTCGCGTATAAATTCCCAGCAGAAGAGGTGACAACTATTGTAGAAAATATTGATATTCAAGTAGGGCGTACTGGAGTACTTACTCCAGTTGCGCATGTGAAGCCGATATTAGTCGCGGGTTCTGTAGTTGCGCGTGCAACATTGCATAACCAAGATGAAATTGATCGGTTGGATGTGCGTATTGGAGATACGGTTATTTTACGTAAAGCAGGAGATATTATTCCAGAAATTCTTCAAGTATTAAAAGATCTTCGTCCCAAATCTGCAAAAAAATATACACTACCAGATACTTGTCCGGTATGTGACGCTCAAGTATCCAAGAAAAAGGGAAGTCTTGGTGAGATTTCAGTAGCTTTGTATTGTACGAATAGAAAATGTCCTGCACAATCACTTGAAAATCTAATCCATTTTGTAAGTAAAAAGGCAATGAATATTGTAGGTATGGGTGAAAAGATTATCGAAAAATTAGTCACTGAAAACCTTCTTCAAACCCCGGTTGATATCTATCATTTGAGAAAAGAACAGCTTGAAAATCTCGAAAAATTTGGTGATCTTTCAGCAAATAATTTGATTGGTGCTATTGAAGCAAGTAAAAAAACAACACTCCAGAAATTTCTATTTGCACTAGGTATTCATCATGTGGGTGAAGAAACGGCGGATCTCATTGCAAATACTTTTACTTGGCGAAATAATGCAGACCTTTTTGAAAAGCTGGTTTACACCACAGAT
>CAZJXT010000039.1:2207-5017 GCA_964550225.1 uncultured Candidatus Saccharibacteria bacterium | reverse complement strand
ATCACTTGTGATCAATGACAAACCGGCTAACGAATATTTTAAAACATCTGACTTGGTTAAATTCGCTCTCGAAGCATTACAAAAACCAGCAGAAGTGAAAGAATATGAAGTTACTGTTGTTGTAAAAGGAGGAGGAACTCATTCTCAAGCAGAAGCAATTCGTCATGGTATTGCCCGAGCTCTCTCAACGACAGATGAAACTCTTAAAACAGAAGTGAAAAAATTAGGTTTTTTGAAACGAGATCCACGTTCAAAAGAACGTCGAAAATTCGGACTCAAAAAAGCTCGAAAATCATCACAATGGTCAAAACGATAATTCGTTTTACAAAATCTCCGAAAGGGGATTTTGTTTTGACAAAATAAAAAAAATATGTAAAATGATGAAAAATTAAAAACAAAATAATGCGAAATTATGGAACAAAAAAATCTTTCAATCGAAACAATGTACCTATTAAGACTTATCGAAAAATCAACTTTTGAAGAATTTCTTGAAGAAACAACAATATATTTTGCAGATGAAAAGATTCGAGCTCAAGCTATCGTAAAAGAATCTATACGAACAGCTATTTCCAATTCGACATATTCACTCACATCTGGTTATCGTACCGTGGCATCTGCGTTTGAAAATTCAACTTTCGCAAAAGAACTTCACAATTTACCTTGGGATAGATATCTCAAAGTTATGTATCAAAATCCTATTTTGTGGGGTAAGACAACGATGAATCAGTTTCGTTTAAGAATCATAGAGTCTTCATTTGGAAATACTCATAAAGAAAGACTAGATAAAATAGCTTCATTACTGTCCGAGATTTGGAGTCAGCATGAATATGAAGATGGATGGTTACAAGTATTTTGGTCAGCATTTTTTCAAGGAATGGAAAAAACTGAAGATTTTCAAAGTCACAGTGTTCTTTTCGCTGGTTGTATTGAAATATTCAATACGTTCTTAAAAAATGATGATGAAGATATTAAAAACAAAGTGATAAAATCCTACAAATTCTTTCTTATGGGTTTTGCATCACAGACTACTAGGCTAATGCAGACTATCACATCGCCTAATGCAATGGATACCCCCCTTGAGGAGGCGTATCGTTTAGTAGATTTTCATCCATATTTTTTGAAATTAGTACTTTATCCTTTTTCAAAAAAAGTGACATTGTCATTTGTAAAAAAAATACGCGAAAGATTAGCAATGAAGCTTCAAAAGGATAATTTTCTGAGTTGGTCAATGATTTTAGAGGCGTGTAAAGCACTTCATTATACAATGATGTGTCAATTACATGCCGTAATTACACTTGAGGATCTTTTAGAGCATGTAAGAAGTATTGATGCGATTGCTAGAAAACTTGAACAGTTAAAAAATGAACAAGTTTTGTTTTTTAAAACAGACAAATGTCCGTTTTTAGAAAAATATAGCAAATTAGAGCATCAAACATTTAAAAATTTTTACAGTGAAGCACTTAAAGATTATTGGCATCATGTTGTAATGCGTATACCAATAACAGAAGAAAATCTCGATCAAATTGTTGAACTCCAGAGTCTTTTCTATAAATCGGATTGGAATAACCAGTTTGAAAATATTACACAAGATAATTCAAAGATTGTATTGTTATATATACAAAAAATGAATCACGCTGTTAAAGATAAAGAATGGAATCAAGAGGTTATATTTTTGTATATATCCAAATCTGATATATTGGCAAAAGCCCCTATAAAAGAAGTCATTGACTTATATCATAAACACAGGTCACTATCGATATATCAATCAATCCTTGAAAGAGATTCCTCAGAGCTTCCAATTGAATGGCTTCAACAAAAGCATTTATTCCAAACAGTCAAGAGTTCTTTTGATTGAGCATAGAAGAATTATTGAATTATGTTGTAATGAGCAGGTCCTTCTCTTAAAACGAGAAGGGCTTTTTTCTTGACTAAAAATGTGTATAATACAGACCATATGAACGATGATATATACAATGATCCAATTTTAGATAAGCCAGAACCAGAAGAAGTGTTCGAGGATGTTGTAGATACCGATGATGGTGGAGTAGAGGATGTTTCTTTTGAAGAGCTTGATTGGGTAGGTGATGAAAAGAAAGATAAGCAGAAACTCAAGGATTTACGAGCTGAGTTGAAAATGTCTCAAAAAGAATCTCGTGAACACCTCACGGCGCTTCAGCGTGCACGAGCGGATTATGTAAACTTGAAAAAAGAGCTTGATGAAATTCGTGATATTACTAAGAAAAAAACCACAGAAAAAGTTCTTGCGGATTTTCTCCCAACCCTCGATAGTTTTGATATGGCGATGGGGAATACGGCTGCATGGGAAGCCGTAGATAAGAATTGGCGTATGGGTGTTGAATTTATTTATAGTCAACTAAAAACCGCACTTGAAAATAATGGGATTAGTTCTATTGATCAGGTAGGGGTTGAATTTGATCCAAATCTTCATGAGCCAATCGAGACCAAAGAAACTGATGACGCAAATCTTGATCATAAAATTGAACGTATTATTCAAAAAGGATATCGTATGGGGGAAAAAACAATTCGTCCGGCACGAGTAGTAGTATGGAAAAACAAAGAATAATTCTTTGTTTTTCTTTTTTAAAACAAAGGAGTATAATAAAGATATGAAGAAAAATACATTAATTTCTATAATTATTGGATCCGTAGTTATTCTAGGAGCATTCCTAGCCGTTTTTGGCTCATCGCTTAAAAATCTCATACCTGAAGAAGCTGCTGAAAATATGGTAAACAATTTTTTAAAACAAAGGAGTATAATAAAGATATGAAGAAAAATACATTAATTTCTA
>CAZJXT010000039.1:0-2107 GCA_964550225.1 uncultured Candidatus Saccharibacteria bacterium | reverse complement strand
CTCATCGCTTAAAAATCTCATACCTGAAGAAGCTGCTGAAAATATGGTAAACAATCAAATACCGGCAGTGTCGACAACGGTAACTTCAACGACCAAGCCTGTTTTTAATAATGCTGATGATCGTGATGATAATGAATATGATGAAGATGATTATGTTGGTATAACTCCTACATCAGCGCCTGCTCCAAAATCTACTACTACACCGACCCCAACACCGTCTGGATATACACTCACACAAGTAGCTGTTCATAATTCAGCAACATCATGTTGGTCTGCCATCAATGGAAATGTATATGATCTAACTAATTGGGTAAATAGTCATCCAGGAGGGCGTGCAACGATTCTCATGATTTGTGGTAAAGATGGATCTCCGTTATTTAATAATCAACACGGACGTTCAAGTAGAGTCGCGAACATTTTAGCAGGATATGAAATTGGTGCACTTAACTAATTATTATGATTAATACACAAAATTTTGGAATAACATTATTACGTATTGCTCTTGCGTTCGTATTTCTTTGGTTTGGTTTTGCACAAATTAGTGATGCAGCAATGTGGACTTCGTTTGTGCCAACCTGGGCAACAGCAATTGCTTCAGCGGGGACTATGGTGTATTTGAACGGAGCATTTGAAGTTATTGCAGGATCACTTCTTGCGCTAGGAATTTTCCCAAGGATTATTTCGGCAATTCTAGGAATTCATTTGATAGCTATTTCAGCAAGTCTCGGATTCACAGCAATCGGAGTTCGTGATTTCGGACTTGGTTTTGCAACAATCGCACTTGCGCTTATTGGAACTGATCGATTTACACTTACTTCAGAAAAAGTTTATGCATCTCAATCTCAGTCTCCGAATCCAATGAATCAGTAACAATAATCATGATCTCGGTCGTAAGACCGAGGTCTTTTTTGATATTGATAAACAAATGTTCTAGTGGAAAAGGTGATACCCAGGCAGAGTTTTTGAGGCAAACAAACCCTGCCTTTTTGAGGAGGTAGCGGAGAGATTCGCGCTCACTTTTACGTGATTCTGGCAGATCAAGGAGGACGATACGCCATTTGCCGTCCCAATTAGGAAGGAGGCTGGTATCACTTTCAAGTTTCAATGTGGTAGCCTTTTTACGCCCAGCCGGGGTCAAACGAGCATAGTCATTTTGACCAGAAAAATGGCTCTCTATAAGGCCAGATTCTACGAGACCCTTGAGTGATCGATTGATAGCATAACGTGCTTTCTGGGCCATTTTAGACCCTTCTAGGCTCACTTTTTCAGCCAATTCAGGCACCGAAACCGCCTTGCTTTCAGCAAGTATTCTAAGGATCTTTTTAGAATAGTCGGGATTTCTTGACATGTAAAAAGGATAGCATATAATAGCGATTGTACAAGTATTTCGCGGTCACTGAAATTATGTAAAATTAGTCTGAATTTATTACAAATACCGCATTGTACTTAAGAATTTATAACTTTTAAATTAATTTTAAATCATATGTCAAAAATAATTGGAATCGATTTAGGAACAACAAATAGTGCTGTCGCGATTATCGAAGGTGGACAGCCCAAAATTATAGAGAATGTTGAGGGTGCACGAACAACACCGTCTATTGTTGCGCTTGCAAAAAATGGAGACCGAATGGTGGGAGCTTTGGCGAAACGTCAGGCAGTGACCAATCCAGAAAATACCATTTTCGGAATCAAGCGTTACATGGGTCACAAATTTACGGATGAAGTTGTACAAAAAGATCTTGCGCATTCTCCGTTTAAAATTTCAAAAGGATCTGATGATGGAGTGTCAGTAAAACTTGGAGACAAGGAATACCGACCAGAAGAAATTTCATCAATGATCCTTGCGAAAATCAAGGCAGATGTGGAAGCAAAACTTGGTGAGAAAATTACCGAAGCGGTAATTACCGTGCCTGCATATTTCGACGACTCTCAACGACAAGCGACCGTTAACGCGGGAAAAATTGCAGGACTTGATGTAAAACGAATTATTAACGAACCAACCGCTGCGGCTCTTGCGTACGGATTTAATTCAAAGAAGGATCAGAAGATCGCCGTGTACGATTTCGGAGGAGGAACATTCGATATTTCAGTGCTTGAAGTAGGTGCT
>CAZJXT010000038.1:0-5281 GCA_964550225.1 uncultured Candidatus Saccharibacteria bacterium | reverse complement strand
TACTTCCTAAAAATCTGGACTCGATGCGACTATTAACATAATCGTGCACTGCAAAATCAGAAATGATTTTGGATCACATAATATATTAAATGACACGTTCACTTAAGAAAGGTCCTTACATCGATGTTAAATTGATGAAAAAAATTGAGGGCAAAAAACCGCTTGAAACCGGCGTTATCAAGACTTGGGCTCGCGCATGCGTGATTTCCCCAGAAATGATTGGTTTCACATTTGGTGTTCATAACGGACGCAAGCACCTCGAAGTACTTGTAACCGAAGACATGGTCGGTCACCGATTAGGTGAATTTTCTCCAACTCGAACATTCCACAAACATGGAGGTAAGATGCAAAAGGAAATTGAACAAAAAGCAAAAGCTGCAGAAATTGCATCAGCAAAAGCTGCTAAAGCTCCAGCTGCTAAAAAATAGTATATGAAAGCAGAACTTAAAAATTACCGACAATCACCTCGCAAGGTTCGCCTTGTAGCTGATGCTGTTCGAGGAAAAAAAGTTTCACAAGCTCTTGTTGAATTACAATTTCTTGGGAAACGAGCCGCTCTGCCATTTGCAAAACTTATTGCATCTGCAGTTGCAAACGCTTCACACAATCACAAGACCGAAGTCGATCATCTTGTTATCAAAAACGTAACTGTTACTAAGGGGCCAACCCTGAAACGAATGCGTCCACGATCACGAGGTATGGCATCTCGTATTAATAAACGAACCAGTATTCTCAAAGTAGAACTCGCGGTTAAATAATTTCAATCTCAAATAAATATGTCAAAAATTGTACATCCATATGCACATCGATTGCCGTTGATTCGAGATTGGAAATCTCGCTGGTTTAAAATGGGGAAAGAATATCGAGAATTGCTCCGAGCGGATCAAATGGTTCGAGAACATTTAGAAAAAACATTGCGTGCAAATTATATCGCTGATATTGAATTTGAACGTAATCAAAAATCAACACGTATTATTATTTCAACTTCACGACCAGGAATGTTGATTGGACGAAGTGGTGAAGGTGCAACAAAATTGCGCAACGACATTACTTCTTTCATGAAAAAGAAAAACATTACGGTTCCTACAGACTTGAAAATTGATATTGTTGAAATTACCAACCCTGATGCTAATGCAAAAATTGTAGCGCTTTCAATCGCTGAGATGCTTGAAAAACGCATGACATTCCGTCGTGTGATGAAGCAAACTCTTGAAAAAGCAATGCAAGCGCGTGGTGTAAAAGGTGCCAAAATCGTTCTCTCAGGACGATTAGGAGGTGCTGATATGGCACGTCGTGAAGAATTAAAAATGGGAGGAATTCCATTGCAATTCATGCGAGGAGATGTTGACTATGCAACAGAAACAGCTCGTCTTGCGTACGGAGGAATTGGAATCAAGGTTTGGATTTATAAGGGAGATACTTTGGTTACCAAAGGTAATACTAAATAATACGTATGTTATTTCCTAAAAAAGTAAAACATCGTAAATGGCAAACTGATCGACGAAATCCTAATAAGAAAGTTGTTGCAACTCGTGGGATTTCATTACAGTTTGGATCATTTGGGATTCGAGCTCTTGAAAGTGCTCGTGTAAAATCAAATCAAATTGAATCAGCTCGAAAAGTAGTTTCTCGTACTCTTGGTAAAACAGGAAAATACTGGATCCGAATCTTTCCAGATCGACCAATTACTGCAAAAGCAGCAGAGGTAGGAATGGGGAAAGGAAAAGGAGACTTGCAAGGATACTGCTTTGAAGTTGAACCAGGTCGAATTTTGTTCGAAGTTGACGGAGTTCCTGAAGCTGTAGCGCGAGAAGCGTTGCGAAAAGCAGGTGCTAAACTTCCTGTCAAAGTTCGTATTATTAGCCGAAACGACATGTAATGTATGAAAAAAACAGAAACAGTACAAGTGAATAAAAAGACATTACAAGGTGTTGTCGTATCGGACAAAATGCAAAAAACTGTTGTAGTCAAAGTTGAACGCTATGTAAAAGATCAAAAGTATGGAAAATATGTAAAGATCTCAAAAAAATATAAAGCGCACAATGAAAACAGTGATGTGAAAGTAGGTGATGCGGTAACCATCCGCGAATGTCGACCACTTTCAAAAGACAAGCATTTTGAAGTAATTTCACAATAAATCTATGATTCAAGTTGGAACGAATGTGAATATTGCTGATAACACAGGTGCTAAAAAGGCACGAGTGTTTAAGGTACTCGGTGGATCAAAACGACGTTATGCGTCTCTTGGTGACATTGTAGTATTGTCTATTAAATCAGCAGAACCTCGAAAATCTGTAAAGAAGAAAGGGGTTCACAAAGCTGTAGTTGTTCGAACAAAAATGGCATATCGACGAAAAGATGGTTCATACATCCGATTCGATGATAATGCTGTGGTGATCTTGGAAAAAGATCAAGAACCAAAAGGAGGTCGTATCTTTGGTCCAGTTCCTCGAGAACTCGGGGAACGAGGTTATCAGAAAATTGTATCACTTGCCCCAGAGGTATTGTAATTATATGATTAAAAAAGGAGATACCGTTGTAGTGCTTACAGGATCTGATAAAGGTAAAAAAGGTACCGTTGCCAAAGTAATGCCTAAAAAATCACGCGTTGTGGTTGAAGGTGTAAACATTAAGAAAAAACATCAGAAAGCTAAAACATCTGATGGGGTCGGCAAGATAATTGAAATCGCACAATCAATTCACGTTTCTAACGTGAAGAAAGCGTAATATCTGTATGGAAACATTGAAACAAAAACAAGCGCAATCATTTGAAGTGTTGAAATCACAATTCGGTTATACGAATAAACTTGCAGCTCCACGAATTCAAAAAGTAGTAGTTTCAGTAGGTACCGGTTCAGGAATGAAACGAGATCGAAATAAAAACGACTTTGTTGTTGATCGTATTACTAAGATTACTGGTCAAAAACCATCAGTAAAAGCAGCAAAACAATCAATTGCATCATTTAAAATTCGTCAGGGTGATCCTGTAGGTGTTGTGGTGACTCTTCGCGGAGAACGCATGTGGGCTTTCTTGGAAAAATTAGTAAACGTGGCATTGCCTCGAACTAAAGACTTCCGAGGAATTACTCGCAGTTCAGCCGGAGAATTAGGAAACATGAGTATTGGTCTTCGTGAACATACCATTTTCCCTGAAACTTCAGATGAAGAAATCTCAAACGTATTTGGAATGGCGATTACACTTGTAACGACTGCCAAAACACGTGCCGAAGGACTCGCATTCTTTGAATATCTCGGATTCCCATTGAAAAAGGAAGACGAATTCAAGAAACGAAAAACTCGAAAACGAGGGAAGTAACAAACAAAAAACCATCCGCAAGGCTGGTTTTTTGTTTGCTTTAATAAAAGTAAAAGCGTAAAATAAAAGAGTTATTCGAATAATATATATAATATGTTAGAAAATTATAAAAAAGCTAAAAAAAATATTGAGGTACAAAATAATCCAGATCTCAAAAAAAATCAAGGAAAGATTTTGGCAGATATTTTAAAGAATCAGAAAGAATCAGCAATGCTTGCAGGATTTCTTTCTCGTGATGGAAAAACAGATCTTGCAGAACGTCTCGCATTGGGCCAGATTAATGAATCAGATATTGATGCTTTAGAAGAATATCGTATTAATAATAATGAGGCATTGCAGCAGGTAGAGTCTCTAGAAAAAGTAATTACTGGAAAATATGTAGAAAATCTTGCAGAAAGTTCTCCAGAATTTCAAAAGATTATTAATCTTGTTGGTGCAGAAAAGGCAGCAAAAGTAATTCATACACAATTACAAGAAGTGGTTATTTCAGACCCTTCTCGATTTAGTTCAATGTTTGAATCATTAACAAAACTCAATGAATATAAATCTGGTGAAGCAAAACAATTTGAAGATTCTTTACGTACTCAGTGTGAAAAATACGATATCGAGGAATCAAAAATTTCAGAATTATTAGCAATCGAAGATATAGATGATCGAGATATTGCTATTCAAAAATATGTAAAATCACAATATGGTTTTTTCAAGAAAGTGGGAGATTTCGTAACTAAGGGGAAATTTTCTCGAGAAACAGCACATACGCTATCTGACAACAAAGAAGAGATGGAGCGTATTTCTGAGGAATTGAATCAGTGCTTATCAGGAATGGCTAATTCATTACATGCATTAGTAAGTCAAAATGAACAAGTACGATCTGTGTTTGCAAAAGAAATCATCGAAGAAAAACAAGTGAAAAAAGAACCAGAGCCAGGATTTTCAGAAGTAAAAACAGAAAAACAAAAAATTGAAACACAGTGGAATGATTTTAAATCAAAAAATAATTTTCAAGTGGCTGATAGTTTTACACAAGACAATCTTCGCGCTAAGTTTAAACAAGAAACAAAACAACAACACCAATTACAGCCTAAGAAAAAAGGTCTCTGGTCACGATTATGGGATAATATTTTTGACAGAGCGGTCGATGATAAAGAATTAAACTAAATCTATGACAGGAACATATAATCAATTTCTCGAGTTATTAGCGACAGGAGATCAAGAAAAAATGATGCAATTTTTAGAAACTCATTTTGCAGAACTTCCTCAAGAGTTTCAGGATAAAATCATCTTTGGTTTGTTTGAAAATACTGCAAGTAAGCAGTTAGTAAAAGAGCAAGTATTGCACGAAGCTCAGCAACAAGGTTCAGATATCATGAATAAATTAGAAAGTGCTAAAAAGGATTTTGAGGAAGTCTCAAAAATTGCTGATCTGAAAGCGGATTTGCAATAGTGTTAAACCATCTGGATGCAGATGGTTTTTACTTGCAAAAAATTTAAAATAGTGTACAGTGTAGTGGTCTTTGTGTAGACAGGGATACCCTTTAAATAGGTGCCCAAAATCATAGCTGGCCTGAAGATTTCCCAGGTTGAATCAAGGAAATCTGTTTTACACACTAATAAATATTTAAAAATTACTCATGCCAACAGTTAATCAACTTGTCCGAAATCGACGAAAAAAAGTAGTAACCCGTTCAAAAGCAGTAGCTTTGCGACGTGGTTTTAACACACTTGAAAATCGTCCAACTGCATACCCATCTCCATTTAAACGAGGGGTGTGTACCAAAGTAACTACAACTACTCCTAAAAAACCTAACTCTGCGGTACGAAAAATTGCCCGAGTTCGATTAACAAACGGAATGGAAGTTACTGCTTACATCCCAGGAATCGGTCATAACTTACAAGAACACTCTGTAGTAATGATCCGAGGAGGACGTGTGAAGGACTTGATCGGAGTACGATATACCGTAGTTC
>CAZJXT010000037.1:0-5283 GCA_964550225.1 uncultured Candidatus Saccharibacteria bacterium | reverse complement strand
GAATGTTGGTAACCGCATGGAATCCTGCAGATTTGGAGGAAATGGCAAAATCAGGATTACCTCCGTGCCATTGTTTGTTTCAATTTCATTCACGATTGATGACTTTGGTTGAGCGTCAAAAATACTGGGCAAAGGTAAATCAAAAAGATTTTTCCTACACTCAAAACATGACGGATGATATGCTTGATGAGGCAGGTGCTCCGGTGTATGAATTAGACCTGCAGTTATACCAGCGCAGCTGCGATAGTTTCCTTGGGGTGTCGTTTAATATCGCATCATATGCGCTCATGTGTATGATGATAGCCCAGGTAACTAATACCAAACCGGGAACCTTCATTCATGATTACGGAGATTTTCATATCTACAAAAATCATTTGGATAAAGTTGTGGAGCAATTATCGCGTGATGCTCGTCCGTACCCAATCATGACACTAAAAAATCGTGGTCAGAAAATTGACGAGTTTGTGTACGATGATTTCGTTCTTTCAAATTACAATCCACATCCTGCGATCAGTGCAGATGTTGCTGTGTAGCCCACAAACATTACAAAAAAAGCCGAAACGTTTATGTTTCGGCTTTTTTCTTGGCTTGCCAAGTTAATCCATAATACTCACTTTTTCCTCATGTAAAACCAGTGCGAACAATGCATAATTAACAATATCTTGAAAACCAGATTCAATAGGTTCAGATACTAATGTTGCCCCAGCATTTGTTTCAATTTGTTTAATACGTAACAGTTTCATCAAGATCAAGTCGGTAATTGAGCTGATACGCATATCACGCCACGCTTCACCGTAATCATGATTTTTCTTTTGACGGAGCTCGTAAATTTTTTGAACCTGTTCGTCAAAGAAATTGATTAGTTCATCATTTGAAATAGTGTTTCCTATGACAAATTTTTCCGGGTATGCGTGTTTCATAAGCGCCATGATGCAGTAGTTGAAAATCCCAATAAATTCACTATTCAGAGAATCTCCAACCAGATTTTTACCGGATTCTTGTATAGAACGAATACGTGCTGCTTTGATAAAGATCTGATCAGTGAACGATTTGGAATAGCGGAGGATAGTCCATGAAGTCCCATAATCAGCATTTTTCTTGTGAAATAAATCTCGGTTTTTTGCAATAACATCTGAAAATACCTCCTCAGATTTTTTATAAACAGGTTTCATATTTGATTGTCGTTTTGTTTGTTCTTACAGTATGCTTTTTTGAATAAATGTCAAATAGAATGGGGCTTTTTTTATGGTCAAAATATGGTAATGTAGACCTATGCCTATTACTCAAAAACTTAAAACTATTATTGAAACCGCACTTGGAAATCTGGGAATTTCTGGGGTGAATTTTACATTGGAACATCCGACTGATTTATCACATGGTGATTTTGCGTGTAATGTGGCCATGGTTGCCGCAAAACAAGTTGGCAAGAATCCAAAAGTATTAGCTGAGGAAATTGTTACTGAGTTGAACAAGCAAACTAGTTCAGAAATCGAATCTATTGAAATTGCAGGACCTGGATTCATTAATTTTAAACTCACACCTAAATTCTTTGAACAAGAGATTTCAGGTATCGTTTCAGGTGCTGAGAATTTTGGAAAAATAAATGTACACCAAGGACAGAAAATTCTCGTAGAGCACTCATCACCAAACTTATTCAAACCATTTCATGTGGGACATATGATGAACAATGCGATTGGTGAATCGCTCACACGACTCATGAAATTTTCTGGTGCAGACGTTCGCACTATGTCATTTCCATCTGATATTTCACTTGGTATTGCAAAAGCGATTTTTGTAATTTTAAAAAAATCTCCAGACGGTCATTTATATAATCCAAGTATTCAGGTCCTTGGTGATGCCTACGTAGAAGGAACAAAAAGATATGAAGAAGATGAAAGTATTCATGCTCGCGTAAAAGAAATTGCAGATAATTTGTATGCACAAAAAGACTCTCCAGAGTGGCGAGCTTTTAATGTTTGTAAAAATTTTAATATTGAATACTTTGAACAGGTTGTTGCGCGTTTAGGTTCTATATTCGATTCATATGTCTACGAAAGTGAAGCCGGAGAGGTAGGGAAGAAGATAGTTTTGGAAAATACTCCGTCAGTGTTTACCGAAAGTGAGGGTGCTATTGTATACATTCCAGACGAATCAAAAAAACATATTAACACATCGGTGTTTATCAATTCTCAAGGAAATCCAACCTATGAAGCAAAAGACGTGGGACTCCTTGCGATAAAATTTGATCGCGAACATCCAGACCTTTCGTTGTTCGTAACGGACCATCAACAAATTTCACACTTTGATGCGGTTCTTGATGCGGCAGAAAAAATTAATCACGACTGGTCAGAAAAATCAGTTCACATTCCGCATGGACGTATGTCGTTCAAGGGACAAAAAATGTCATCACGATTAGGTGGGGTACCACTGGCTACAGAAATCCTTGAAACAATTTTAGAGGAAGTACGCGCACGATCAACTGACCGAAATATTGATGCAGAAACCATGGATGCCATTGCGGTAGGTGCGGTAAAGTTTGCCATCTTACGAGCAAAACCAGGACAGAATATTAATTTCGATCCAGAAACCAGTTTGTCATTCGAAGGTGATTCAGGTCCGTATTTGCAGTACACCCATGCGCGCATTATGAGTCTTCTTGAAAAAGGTGCAGAATTAGGAATTAGTCCAAGCTATACATCTAGTGAAGAAATTTCTGATCTCGAACGAATGGTGTATAGACTTCCTGGTATTGTAGAAAACGTGATTGCTGAATATGCTCCGCAATATGTGGTGACGTATTTGTTACAAGTAGCTCAGGCATTTAATTCATATTACGGATCAAACAAGATTATTGATTTAGAAAACAGAGAAATTTCTGCACATCGTCTGGCGATTGCACAAGCAGTTGCTGTAGTTTTGAAAAATGGATTATGGTTGCTGGGTATCAAAGCACCTGACAGAATGTAAATTCTGTGCTATTGTTTTAAAAAACAAAGTTCAATGGAAAAAGAAACAATAGAGTTAGACCCTGCAAAGCAGTATTTAAGTATCCAGATTTTAGTGCATACATCAACCAAATGGAAGCTATTTGTAAGTTTTTCAGTAAGGTATTTCGGCCCCAACTCAGAGCTTTGGGGTGTTTACGCAAATCTTGAACATATCAATACTGCTTCAGTTGCTTTTGATATTTTCTACAAAGAAGCTTGCAAAAAAACATCTGAAAAAATTCAAATGCTTTACCAGGAAGATTTGAAGGATACAGGTATTTATGTGGAGCTTCTTCAAAAGAAAAGTGATGCAGAAGATGCAAAAATAGATATTTGGTTCGAGAATATTTCTCGGCTGATGGAGTTAAAACAATGGCATGGTCCAGAGCGGCAACCATCTCCACCTTACGAGGCATATCGCATGGTTGGACACAATGAGCTTAATATTGGATCAGAATGGGAAAAGAGAGAGTGGCAGTATTATCGATAAATAACATTAAAATCCCGCCATGCGGGATTTTGCTTTGGATGAAGAATATGGTAGGGTTATAAAAAATACAGTTATGAAACATAAAAAACTACATAAGAGAGAAAAGTGGAGAATTTGTAAAATTATTTGGAATGAGTATCTGATAGCTGGTAATTATCTCGAAGGAGAAAGTAATCAGGTTCAATATGATTGGCAAGAAAACGTTGCCAGAAAAATCATTGAAAAACATCCTGAAATTTCGGTAGAGATGCTTAAAATTTTCGAAGACTTATTTTTCATCATTCGATTTTTTAATTGGAATCGCAGATATTCTGCATTTGAAAAAATGCAATGGACAGAAGAGATTTCCAAAAACGTCTTTAGGTTGAGCGGACTTGCAAGGGTTATAGAAAATGTTTTACTTGATCGCAAACCCAAAATTATTAACTACAAAAAACCACAAATAATAATATCGCCACCATCATCTGCATACAAACCAATTCCATTTAACAAAATGGATATTATACATAGTAAAAGTTCGTATGCGAGACTGTTTGCTCCTTACATTTAAATTAAAAGCCACCATATATCGGTGGCTTTTGTATTACTTATGAAGAAATAAACTAAACACATCAAAATAAACAAGTGCAGTCAGAACTCCCCAGATGAGATAAAAGACTACGTTGTGCCACATGTCACGTTTGAAAGCTCCTCCAATAACAAGAGTAATTGATCCTGCAAGATTTGCAATAAGAAACGGATCGCTTCCAAATTTAAGAACCCCAAAAAGAGTTAGTCCGTACGTTCCAAGGACGGTAATAGTTCCGAACCATCCCACAAAATTTCCAAATACTTCTAACATGAACACATTTTAACATATTTTAAAAAGACTTGTACAATAGTTTTCTAAAGAAAAAAGAAATTACCCTCAATATGACTTGAAGATAATTTGAAATATTTATTCCATCCATCCATCATAGAATTCGTATAGTTTATCCTTGAAGAATATATAGCAATATTGGATTATACATAATGCGAGAAATATGCCGGGTATATATTTTGAATATGGTGGAGTTTTGATAAATTTGTAAGAAAGAACAAATAAACAAAAAAAGAGGATAAGTAATTTGTATCTTGTTTTCATCGAGAATCATTTTTTATGAGCGTAGCATATTTTTCTTTTAGAAAAACTTGCTTTTTATTATCTTTATAGTATTATTTGCTTTGTTAGGCGATGATCCGACTAATCACCGGGGAGCTCTCGAAAGAAATTAAGTAGACTCGAGCGGGTAAGCCCGTCATAGCAGAGAATAAGGGCCCGAAAAATGCAAAGCATTTTTCGGGCCGAACCAAGGTGGTACCACGATTTCTGCAATTTATTGCAAACAAAGAAACTCGTCCTTGAACCATGACTTTTGATAGTCGTGATTCGCGGACGAGTTTTTAATTTATAAAATTTTATTATCATATGAACCCAAACCCACAAAAAACACCCAATGCCGAGAACGAGGAAAAACTGCTCGAATTTTGGCGTGAACAAAATATCTTTCAAAAAACATTGGAAAAAGAATCTCCGATGGGAGACTATAATTTCTTTGAAGGTCCACCAACTGCAAATGGTCGTCCAGGTATTCACCATGTCCTTGCTCGATCGTTTAAGGATATTATTCCTCGCTATAAAACGATGCGTGGGTTTTCAGTGCGCCGCAAAGCTGGATGGGATACTCATGGGTTACCGGTAGAATTACAAGTGGAAAAAGCCTTTGGTTGAAAATCAAAAAAGGAATTTAAAGATTTGGGTATGGCGAAATTAACAAAAAATGGTAA
>CAZJXT010000036.1:0-5534 GCA_964550225.1 uncultured Candidatus Saccharibacteria bacterium | reverse complement strand
CCTCACTGGAACAAGAAAAAGACTGGGAAATAATTTCTCATTTAGTTAAAAAACCGCTCGTGCGGTTTTTTAATATTTTCGAATAACTCCACGAACAATAGCAACAATTTCTAAGCTCTGTTCTGGGTACATGGGAGCAAATCGTTCATTAGCAGGTTCAAGCCAGATCTTGTTTGGATTTTTAGGATCTTTTCGAAAATATTTCATAGTTGATTCTCCATCAATCATCGCAATAACAATTTCACCATCACGAGCTGTATGAGCACGCTCTACAATTACCATATCACCATCTGCGATATGTGCATCAATCATTGAATCACCATCAACTGTTATCAGATATGTTGTATCTCTCTTGCGAATGAGTAAATCATTAAGATTAATGGTTTCTTCTACAATTTCGGTTGGAGAGGGAAATCCTGCTTTTACAGAACCAAGTAATGGTATTTCGTCAAATATATGCGTAGGAATCAATTTTCCCATGGAATCCTTTGTTACAATTCCCGCATCAATAAATTTTTGAATAAGACGAAAGACAGCATTTTTAGACTTGAAACCAAAAAGCTCCATCATTTCAGAATATGACGGCATTCGCTTATTGGCAGTATAAAAGTCTATTAATTTATTTTGATTTTCGTTATGCATATTCTCGATTAAGCGCTGATGCTATTTTATCAAAAAAAGTAGGGTTGCGATACTTACGCATCTTCATCAAAAGTATCTTGTGTTGACGAGCTTCGATTTTGTAACTGCGCCCCATCATAATCTTGCGATCAATAATCAGGTTGAGTCGGGCGATTTGATTTTGAATAGTTTGAAGATATTGTTTCTTGCTCATATAATTAAAAGTTTTTCTTAATTCTTGTACATGATTAGTATATGTGAACGTTCGTTCACATGCAAGAAAAATATCTGTGGATAATTAAATACAACACGGAATAAATTTTTTATCAAGAATTTATAAATTTAAAATAAAGAAATAATAAAGAAATAATAATTTTTTTATCAAGAAAAACTCATACAAAGATGTGCTACACTATATAAACTTATATGAACAAAACAAAAGCTTTAATTTTATTTACCATTTTTATTGATGTCCTTGGAATCGGGGTAATTATTCCTGTACTTCCATTTTATGTAAAATTATTTGGGGTTACTGATATTGCAGTAACGTTACTCTTTGCAACGTATGCACTCCTCGCTTTTTTGTCTGCACCATTCCTCGGAGCATTGTCTGATAAAATTGGCCGACGTCCGGTATTGATTGGAAGTATTATCAGTACTGCAATTGGTTGGCTCGTATTTGCCAAGGCGAAAACAATTATCTGGCTTTTTGCAGGACGTATTATTGATGGATTCGCTGCAGGGAATATTACTACCGCGCAGACACTCCTTGCTGATATTGCCACAGATGATAAGGAACGCAGTGTAAACATGGGACTCTTCGGAGCACTTTTTGGTATTGGATTTATTATTGGACCCGCACTTGGGGGATTATTGGCGCATTTTGGAAACACAGTACCATTTTGGTTCGTAGGAATACTTGCTGCAATTAATGCAGTCCTCGCATATTTCTTCCTCCCAGAAACACATACCAAACCAAGCGAGCATCCACGAATTTCACTGAATCCCTTTAAACCAATTTGGGATGGATTAAAAAATGCTGAAGCGCGCATGCTATTTATTGCATGGCTATTGTTTGGCATCGCGATTGCAACACAACAAGGAACTTTTGCATTGTATGTAAATAGAATATTTGGCATGGGAAGTACAGCAACAGGACTCTTGTTCGCTGCTGTTGGGGTAATGATTGTACTCAACCAAACACTCCTTTTGAAAAAGGTATGGCTCAAATATTTTACCAAGCAACAAATCCTCGTTATGATGTTTGTAGTATGGGGAATTGCATCGCTCATGCAATCTATTGCCATCCTTTGGGTTTTCCTTGTCGGAATGATTTTAGGAACTATTGGCCAAGGAAATTTGCGTATGGCGTTTGGAAGCCTGTTTTCAAGTATTAATCCTACAAAAAGGGGTGAATATGTAGGAATCTCTGGATCCATCATGTCACTGTCTATGATTATCGGTCCACTTATCGCAACGGCTACGTATATCAACCACCCAGCACTGCCGTTCGTAATCGCAGGGATATTAGGATTTGTAGGGTGGGGGATGGTGCGAAAAGAAATACAACAAACTTGACATATATTGGATATATGATACAATAATACTATTGTTCATCTAAAACCATATATTATGGCTCCAAAAAACAATCATGTTGTTTTACAGAATGGCAACAAACGAAAAATATTTGAACATTCTGCACTTTCAGATTTTTTAAAGTCATTAACATCGCCAACTTCTGAGAATAAATTTTTCGAAGTAAAGGTGGATGATTTTGAACTCAAGGAACCTTTTGCACTGGACACTCTCCGACTGTTGATTATATCAGTAGAAAGACTGGACGATTCCGGCAAAAGTTTCAAATTTACCGCAAACGGATTTTATAACAATCCAGACCTTGAAGGTAAAGACAACTGGAAACCTTTTGGTATTTCAAGTGGTATTATTAAGTTTTGATGATTTTCGTCATTAAAAATATGACGGGAAAACCCTGAACAAATTTGTTCATGGTTTTTTTATTTCTGCTATACTCACCCCATGAAAAGGATTCCTATGAAACCAATCGAAACCTGGCAAAAAATCTGGCCGGTGTTGAATAAGACCTATAGGAGGACCAGGACGTATTTGGATCATAGGAATGCATATGAACTGCTCATTGCGGTGATTTTGTCAGCACAAATGACGGATGAAGGAGTAAACAAGGTGACAAAAGAATTATTTAAAAAATATCCAACACCTGAGAAGCTTGCTGCTGCACCCCTTGGTAAGATTGCAAAAAACATAAAAAGCATTAATTACTACAACGCCAAGGCGCGGTATATTAAAGCAACTGCACAACTTCTCGTAAAAAATTTTAAAAGCAAAGTTCCACGAGACGAGGAATCATTGCTGACATTGCCTGGGGTAGGAAGAAAAACCGCCGTGGTAGTTTTATCACACCTCGGTGATAAAAATTTCGGCATACCAGTAGATACACACGTAATTCGATTTGCAAAACGTTTTGGATTATCAAAATCAAACAACGCAGATAAAATAGAAAAAGATTTACAGAATATTATCCCAAAGAAAGATTGGAAACGCGCAGCATATGCCATCAAGGATTATGGAAGAAAGGAAGGGAAGGCGAGAGGGTATGATAAAAATAATGATCCGTTGTGGCAGGCACTACTTGATTAATATAATAAAGTATGTTATTATATTTTTTAAATAAATATTCAAAACTATGACAGTTCAAGATATTTCAGAATTTTCTTGCTATAATCGCGCCTGTCTTGCCGATCTCACTGTAGAATTTGAAAACGCTTTCTTATTAATTACTCAAAAAATAGCTCGGGCTGAACTAAACATCGATTGTGCTTCAGGAGTTACAGACTGTATATTTATTTTTTGTAAAAACTGTAATCATTTACTTGAGTTTAAAATCAAGCCAGATAAATTTAAAATTACAATTATTGGATGTGGTGATGTCACTCATAAAAAATATAATCTTCAAAAAAAACTTCGACACGCGCATCGTGCTTAATCCCCTAAGTATGAGCAAAGGAAGAAGGCGTCACTTAATGTGGCGCTTTTTATGTTAAAATAAATAAACATGCCAGCTATTAAAAAACTCACTACCCCAGCAAAAATTCAGGACTACTTGAATAGTATCCCTTTTAATTTTGAGAAAGATGGTGACAGTTTATCATCACCTGTGAATACAATGAAAAAAAATTCTGCCCACTGTTTTGAAGGAGCAATTCTTGGTGCATATTTATTATCACAAATTGGACATAGGCCTTTGATTATGTATTTAAAATCTACACACAATGACCAAGATCATGTCATTGCCTTGTTTAAAATAGATGGATTATGGGGAGCGCTCTCAAAAACAAATCATGCGGTGTTGCGCTACCGTGAACCTATCTATAAAAATATTCGAGAACTTGTTATGTCCTATTTTCATGAATACTTTTTGAATGACGGAACAAAAACATTACGATCCTATTCTGATCCACTTGATTTAAATGAATTTGAAGATTGGATTGATAGTGATGGTGATTTGTGGGGGATTGATGAAGAGCTTGATAATCTTCCGCATCATACTATTGTTCCAAAGCAATATATTAAAAAATTACGTCTTGCTGATCCTGTAGAACGCAAGGCTGGAAAAATTGTAGAATATGAAAAATAATATGACTAAAAAAATTATTCGAGTCAACGATACAATGCAACGAGGATATTCCTATGAACTAACAGCTCCTATCGGAAAACAGTTTGATCCTCGATTTAAACCCCAACTCACCCCAAAACAGATGTTAACGCTCGGGGTATTTGGTGGTATCTATATGCGTGACTGCACGAAAGAATTTCCAGCTGATTGGTTTACCCGTGCCAAGTTTCAAGACAAACGATCACATAAACGAGATCCGAAAATAAATTATTTCCAAGTAAACGCATCCCAGCCACTATCGGTATGGAAAAAAAATGGATGGATTTATCACGAAGACCCACGGGGATGGTTTCAATGGTATTGTCGCTATTATATGGGGCGTAGAATTCCTGACGAGGATAATCGTCAGATCAAGCGCTGGCTCGCTATACGACGCCATATCACGCAAATTGCGAACCATTGTCGTCCAGGCGATGAATTCTGTAGACCGAAACAGCGACAGGCGGTACTGCACTGGGCATATGATAGTAGGAAAATTTAAAGTATAATAACTCCTATGACCCAAGCAGCTGCACTCGACATTTTAAAAATGGGACACAATGTTTTTCTCACAGGTTCTGCTGGGGCCGGTAAAACATATGTATTAAATGCATACATTAAACACCTTCGAGAACATAGCGTTAATGTTGCCGTAACAGCAAGTACAGGAATTGCAGCGACTCATATGGGAGGTATGACGATTCATGCATGGTCAGGACTCGGTATTCACGAGTATTTGAGTGATTATGATATTGATCAACTTGAAGAGAAAAAATATCTCTGGGATCGTTATGATCAAGTACGCGTTTTAATTATTGATGAAATTTCAATGTTGTCAGGTACTTTTTTGGACACCCTCGACCGAGTATGTCGATCGTTTAAAAGAAATCCTGAAAAACCATTTGGGGGTATTCAAGTTATTTTATGTGGAGACATGTTCCAACTTCCTCCTATCAGTAGACAAGGAGATGCTGTGCTTGTCATTGAATCTCAGGCATGGAAAACCATGGGGCTTGTGATGTGTTACCTCACCGAACAACACCGTCAAGACGATGATGATTTTCTTAAAATTTTAAACGCTATTCGTTCTAATACAGTTACTGAAGATCATATAGGTATGCTCGAGTCACGCATTTATGAATATGATGCTGATAATTTTAACAGTATCACAAAACTGTTTACTCATAATGCCGATGTTGATGCTATTAATAATGACGAGCTT
>CAZJXT010000035.1:0-5597 GCA_964550225.1 uncultured Candidatus Saccharibacteria bacterium | reverse complement strand
TCGGGAATGGATAACCTCTGAAAGCATCTAAGAGGGAAGCCAGCTTCAAGATAAGAAATCATAGGACCGTGAAAGATGATCACGTTGATAGGCTTCAGGTGGAAGCGCAGTAATGCGTGCAGCCGAGAAGTACTAATGGTCCATATCCTATTAGGAAATTTGAAAAGCACCGTAAACACATTTTGTGTGAGGTGAAAATACTATTCCTTTATTTATACAAAAACCCATTTCAATCCTCAGTTCTGGTGATTTAGTACAGTGGTCACACCTCTTCCCATTTCGAACAGAGTCGTTAAGCACTGCTACACCGATGGTACTTCTTCGGAGGAAGAGTAGGTGTCGCCAGAACCGAGAACTGAAATAATCTTAATCAGAATGCATGAAGTTGAGAATGATTTATAAAAAATACCTTACTACCAAGTAAGGTATTTTTTATGCTACAATAATAATCACTATGGATTGGTCTACTCGAAAAAAAATTGGATGTTTTACAATAATGGGAATACTATTCATTGCAATAATAGGATATTTTGTTTACACAACATTTATTGCAGTTGCTCCAACTTGTTTTGATGGTAAACAAAATCAAAATGAACGAGGTATCGACTGCGGAGGATCTTGTCAGTTAGTTTGTCCAACCGATGCAAAAACAATTGTTTCATTATGGTCACGAGCATTTGAAATCACTAAAGGTGTTTATAATGTTGTTTCATATATTGAAAATCAAAATATTTCTGCAGGTACTGAAAAAATAAATTACGAGATTCGTGTATACGATGATCAAAATATTTTAGCAAGTGAACCAATTATAGGTTCAACATTTATTGGACCCAATGACAAAACAGCAATATTTGAATCGCCAATTCAAACAGGAAATAGAATTCCTAAAAATGTTTTTTTAAAGTTTACAACAGTTCCACAATGGAAACAGGTAGACGAACGGTTTCAAAAGCCACAACTCACTTCGACAAATACAGTATTTTCGGATCTCGATACAGCCCCTAAATTATCTGTAGATATCATAAATAATACATTATTTGATTACATAAATGTTCCAATTATTGTTTTATTATATGGGGCTGATGGCAATGTTGTTCAAGCAAGTAAGACACAGCTTGATTTTATTGCACAACAATCTACAGAAAAAGTATTTTTTACATGGCCACAAAAATTCTCAGCACCTATTGTCAGAGTTGAAATCATTCCTCGCGTCAATCCGTTTGAGAACAGGTAATGTGCTATAATTAAAGCATGTTTTCTCGTGCCATTAAAAATATAGATTGGATAACCGTCGGCTTTTTGGTACCTATTTTGACTTCAGGGGTAATTACCATGTCGTCGTTTTCATCAGATTCTTCTTATTTTTTTAAACAAATTCTGTGGATTGCGGTTTCTTTTTGTGTATTTTTTTTCTTGGCAAGCATTGATGCTCAAGTATTTAAAAAAACAGGAACATTAATATGGATGTTTGGTTTTGGGATGGTGGTACTTCTTTCTGTGTTTGCAATTGGAACTGTTGCAAAAGGCGCCCAGTCATGGATTTCATTCGGAAGTTTCTCATTGCAACCAGCAGATCCAATGAAGCTCGTGATCATTCTTGTGTTAGCAAAATATCTTTCTAGACGACATGTAGAGATTGCAAATATTAAGCATATTTTTGTATCGGGCGCATATGTTGCATTGCCTTTCTTGTTAGTTTTTTTACAGCCAGATTTCGGATCAGCTTTGATATTTGGAGCTATTTGGTTGGGATTAATGTTGGTTTCAGGTATTTCAAAAAAACATCTCGCAATATTTTTTGCGATTGTAACTTTAGTATTTGCAGGAATGTGGATGTTTGTATTTAAACCTTATCAAAAAGCACGTATCGTAAACTTTGTGAATCCTATGAATGATATTCGAGGATCTGGATATAATGTGTATCAATCGGTTATTGCGGTAGGATCAGGACAATTTCTAGGAAAAGGGGTCGGGTATGGAACTCAATCACGACTTAATTTCCTTCCTGAATACAAAACAGACTTCATCTTTGCTGCATTTGCAGAAGAGTGGGGGTTTATAGGGTCTTTGATATTAATTATTTGTTTCGCGGGTGTTATTTGGAGAATATTACAAATAGGAATGTATGGTTCCTCAAATTTTGAAATTCTTTATGCATTAGGAGTCGTTATTTTTTTCATGAGTCATATTATTATTAACATGGGAATGAATATTGGTATTATGCCGGTGACAGGAATTGCATTACCGTTTATGTCTTATGGAGGATCGCATTTAATAACTGAATTTGCAGCACTGGGTATTCTTATGAGTATGCGAGGGTATAATCGATCGATTCATCGTGATGATACAAAACATGAATTTCTAGGTTTATAATAATATGAATATACAAATTTTTTACTTTTTTTATAATCTTTCTCACAAGTCTAATTTTTTTGATTGGATTACTGTTTTTATTACAGATACATTTGATAAAATAGTATTAGGTCTTGCAGCATGCTACATAATATATTTGTTATCAATACACCCTTATTGGAAAATAAAAAATATATTAGAAAAAATATGGATAGTTATCACTATAACAACTAGTATTTTGGGTGCTTATATTATTGCCTATATTCTTAAAATAATAGTCCACGCACCTCGTCCTTTTGTTATACATACAGATGTTTCTCCTCTTGTTTTGGAAACAAGTTATTCATCTTTTCCATCAGGACATGCGACATTATTTTTTGCTCTTGCAACAATACTCTATTTCTATGATAGACGTACAGGTTTAATATTCTTTTTGTTTGCAATACTCATTGCAA
The DNA here is from genome assembly GCA_964550225.1 of uncultured Candidatus Saccharibacteria bacterium. Classification (GTDB taxonomy): domain Bacteria; phylum Patescibacteriota; class Minisyncoccia; order Phycocordibacterales; family UBA1006; genus CAIXMG01. The sequence continues at coordinate 2,790 of CAZJXT010000035.1, read as the reverse complement.
TTTCTCGTATGGTAGTTGGAGTTCATTATCCGCTGGATGTTCTGGCAGGCGCTTTGCTAGGAATGGTTATTTCATGGGTTTTACATCGATATATCCTAAAGTCAGTGTCAACTATCTTTTTATCAAAAAAGCAGTAAAATAACGGTATTATGCTCAAGAAAAGAATTATTGCATTTGTATTATTAATTATTGCGATTGGAATTGGATATTTTGTTTATTGGTCTCAAGTAACCGGAAATCGGCCTTTTAAGCTTGGTCTAGATCTCTCTGGGGGTTCATATCTTGTATATCGTGCAGATGTATCAAAAGTACCCAGTGCTGATGTTGCTGATGCAATGAATTCATTACGAGATATTATTGAACGACGAGTAAACTTGTTCGGTGTTTCAGAACCCCATGTTACAACAGAAATTGCGAATCTTTCTGGTGTTCGTGAACAGCGACTTGTTGTTGAATTGCCAGGAATTACTGATGTGAAACAAGCAATCGCAATGATCGGACAAACACCTCTTCTTGAATTTAAAACAGTCAATGAATCAGGTGATGTGTTTACAGCAACAGAACTCACAGGTCGCTATCTCTCACGAGCAAATTTATTATTTGACCCAAAAACAAATGTTCCAACTATTGGGTTACAGTTCAACGAAGAAGGAGCAAAACTTTTTGAAACAATTACTGGAGAAAATATTGGTAAGCCACTCGCGATTTTCTTGGATGGTGCTGTAATTTCAGCGCCAAATGTAAATCAAAAAATTTCAGGAGGACAGGCTGTTATTACAGGAACTTTTACTCCTGTAGAAGCTAAAACATTAGTAGGGCGATTGAATTCAGGAGCATTGCCTGTACCCGTTGAATTAATTTCAACAGATACGATTGGCCCAACACTCGGCGCTGATGCAATGCATGCGGGGATTATGGCGGGGCTCATTGGATTGATCGCTATTGCGGTACTCCTTGTCATTTGGTATCGCGTTCCAGGAATGATCGCAACAGTGAGTCTATCAGCATATGCTGTTATCATGCTCGCACTCTTTAAATTAATTCCAGTAACCCTTACCTCAGCAGGTATTGCAGGATTTATTATTTCGTTAGGTATGGCAGTAGATGCAAACATTCTTATATTTGAACGAATGAAAGAAGAATTACATTCAGGAAAATCTCTTGCAGATGCGATTAAAAATGGATTTGATCGTGCATGGACATCAATTCGAGATGGAAATATTTCAAGTATTATTTCAGCAATCGTATTATATAATTTTGGAACTACATTAATTAAGGGGTTCGCTGTAACATTCGGATTAGGGGTGATTGTTTCTATGGTTACAGCGATCACACTTTCTCGCGCATTTCTCTATGCTGTTTCTGGATCAGAATCAGGTCGAATTAAAAAGTTTTTATTCTCAAGTGGAATCAGTAAATAAATAATATGTTTATCATTAAATACAAAAAAATATTTTTTGCGATTGCAGTTATCCTAGTAGGGTCAGCAATTGGGCTCGTAGTTTCTCGAGGATTTAATTGGGGAGTTGATTTTACAGGGGGTTCAGTTCTCGAAGTCGCCTATGAGAATCGTCCAAATATCAGTCTTGTAAAAGGGTATGTATTACCAGTACGTCCTGATGCGCAAATTCAAGAAATTGGAACGAATGGTTTTATGATTCGTACCGAAGTTATTGATCAAGCACAAAAAGATGCATTACTACAAGCATTAACGGTTGATGGAAATACAGCAACAGAAAAACGATTTAACACAATCGGGCCGTCAGTAGGGAAAGAGTTGCGATCAAAAGCGCTCACCTCAGTGATCATTGTTTCAATCGCAATTATTCTATTTATTGCATTTGCATTTCGTGGAGTTTCAAAACCTATTTCATCATGGGTGTATGGAATTATTGCGATTGTGGTGTTGGTGCATGATGTTTTGATTCCTGCAGGATTCTTTGCGCTCACCGGCATGCAGGTAGATACGTTGTTCGTTGTAGGGATTCTGACGATTCTCGGAGTATCGATTAATGACACGATTGTAGTATTCGATCGTATTCGAGAAAATTTACACATGAACGAAATAAAACACCATAAAGAAGATTTTGCTCATACCGTTGGGAAATCAATAAATCAAACATTTGTTCGATCACTCATGACATCGGTTACGGTGTTGATTGCACTTGGAGCATTGTATGTTTGGGGGCCAGAAACTACAAAAACCCTTTCAATTTCGATGTTTCTAGGGATGTTCTTCGGAACGTATTCAAGTATTTTCTTGGCATCACCACTCCTTGTGGTGTGGAATAATTGGAAAATGAAAAAAGCCTAGTGGCTTTTTTGTATGCTATAATAAAAGAGTTACTTCTAATTTAAACAAACTATTTCTATGATGTTATTTATTTGGATCCCTATTGCAATACTTGCAATACTCATCATTTGGGTTATTGGTGTCTATAACCGATTTATTACTTTTAAAAACCGAGCTGCCGAAGCCTGGGCTGATATTGAGGTACAACTAAAACGTCGTTATGACTTGATTCCTAACTTGGTAAACACCGTAAAAGGCTATGCTGCCCACGAATCAGGAACTCTTGAAAAAGTTATCGCTGCACGAAACAGTGCTATGCAATCAATGGCAGGCGCAAACCCTGATCACGCTGCTGCAGAAAATGCACTTTCTGGAACCTTGAAATCAATTTTTGCTTTGTCTGAAAATTATCCTGACTTGAAAGCAAATACTAATTTCCTTAAACTCCAGCGAGAGCTTTCTGATACGGAAAATAAATTACAATCAGCACGACGATT
>CAZJXT010000034.1:0-5991 GCA_964550225.1 uncultured Candidatus Saccharibacteria bacterium | reverse complement strand
GTGTCATAATATCTTATCGATGAATGTCGTAGACAGTAAAATCATTTGTTGCATCAACCACCTGAGGATTAAACGAAGGGCATTGTACAGTATTCAAAGAATCAAACCGAGCCGCATTTGTTGTTTTATTTTCATTTTCAAGACGAGTCCATAGATGAAAACTTGAACAAATATCTATTTGATCTTGATCTAATGCAATAGGTGCATAATTATATTCTCCATTTGTATTTATTTGATAGCTATCAATATTTGAAATAAAGTCTCCAAGTTTTCCACCGTTTAAATTATCACATGTCTGACTATCTGTAATATCGTTTGGATACGCTCGACAAATATCGTGATATTGCTGAATCCCTAGAGCAATGGCTTGAATATTTGCAATACGCGCTTGATCACGAGCATTTGAACGAGCCGCAGAAAGCCCGATGAGTATGAGCGCCACAAGAATTCCCATAATTGCAATAACTACAAGAAATTCCAAAACAGTAAATCCCTGATGTAATGTTTTTTTATTCATATAATTCATATAAAAAGTATAACATAAAAACCCTCTTGCGAGAGTTTTTTAAAAAAACTATTGAAGATCTGGAGAACAAACCGGGTCAGATGATGTAGGAAGTGTTGCGGTATTTTTACCAGCATATCCATTAGAATCTGCGCAATAGATGATTCCATCTGTTGATGTAAAATAGAATGCCCATGCAGCTTTGTTACCATCAACAAGACCGTTGTTCGCACGAGTTGCAGTCGTATCGTATTTTAAGATAGAGTCTACAATGTTTTTAATACCAGTATCAGGATCAGCAAACCCTGCATCGTATGCTCCATTAGTAGAATAATATAACTCCTGAGCAGCGCGAAGGTTTGATAATTCACCTGTTGCACGTGCTAATCGAGCTTTTCCTCGAGCTCCTCCTAATGAGGCCAAAATAATCGCAGCCAAAATACCGATGATTGCTACTACTACCAGCAATTCAATCAATGTAAACCCTTTTTGTAATGAAGTCTTTTTCATGTGAATAAAATAGATAACTATTAATATAATAATAAACGCTTCTAGTATACCAAAAATTATAACGCACTGGCAATATTATAGATCGGAACAAGGATCGCTGTGAGCAAAAACCCTACCCCTACCCCAAGACCTACGATCATTACTGGCTCAATGAGTCCAATAAGAGTATCTACAGCATTATCTACTTCGCGCTTATAAAACTTAGCAAGCGTCGAAAGAATTTGTCCTAACGATCCAGTTTCTTCTCCTACACGAACCATAGCAACCATAATATGAGGAATTTCTAAATGTTTTTCAAATGATGCAGAAATGAGTTGCCCTCCTCGAACATCATCTACGGCTACTTTAAGAATATCTTCATAAATTTTATTATCTACAACAGCCCCTGTGATTTCAAGAGCTCGTAATACTGGAATTCCAGCAGAGAGCATAGTATTCAAGTTATCAGCAATACGTGAAAGATATACTTTTCGAAAAAGATCTCCAAAGGCTGGAATTGATAACTTCCATTGATCTAATTTTTTCTTTCCTGACTCTCGTCCACCGAGATACCACACATACCCTACAAGTCCTAAGAAAAGTACAAGTATGATTGGCCAATAATGTACAAAGAAATTAGAAAGTCCGATAACGACTCGTGTATAAATAGGTAACTCCTGTCCGGTTTCAATTAAAATCTCTGAGAGTTTTGGAATCACCATAGTGAGCATCAAAATCATTACTGCAATAAATGTAATAATAACAAACGCAGGATATACGAGTGCGTTTTTTGTTTTTGAAACCAATTCATATTGTCGCTCTAAATAATCCGCAAGATATTTAAATGTATCTGTGAGTTTTCCTGACTCTTCACCAGATCGAACCATTGCTACATAGAAATTTGAAAAAGTATTTGGATGTTTTTCCATTGCACTTGAAATTGAGATACCTCCTTGAATATCTTGAGTAATCGATTGTAGTGCAAACCTCAAGGTAGTATTTGTTGTTCCTTCTGCCATCAAGGTAAACGCTTTCATTGCAGATACTTGAGCTTCGAAAAGAGCTGAAAGCTGTCGAGACATCATTACAATATCTTTCATAGGAACACGATCAAAAAAGGTAAAATTCTTTTGGAGAACATTCTTCCCAGTATCAGCAATTACTGAAACTACAATAAAACCACGTCGTTGCAATGAAGATACTGCAAGATCGCTATTTACTGCATCTATTTGTCCGGATACTTCACGTCCGGATGGATCAATAACTTTATAATTAAAATTCATAGTGATAGTATACCTTACATCATTCCATCAAGTCCAACAGGATTTGTTGAATATTTTTTAGCATCATCAATCGTAATTTCACCAGCTCGTACCAAATCAATCAATGCTCGATTCATTGAAATCATTCCATGATCTGTACCTGTTTCAATAGCTGTATCAATTTCATGAGTTCTTCCCTCTCGAATCATTGTTGTCACAGCCTTTGTATTAACTAATAACTCATAAGCAACAACACGACCACCTTTAATACTTGGAATTAAACGCTGTGATAAAATTCCAAGAAGAGTAACAGACAATTGTGCGCGTACTTGATTTTGTTGTTCTGGTGGAAACATGTCAATAATACGGTCAATCGTTTGAGCTGAACTATTTGTGTGTAATGTTGAAAATACCAAATGCCCCGTTCCTGCTGCAGTAACAGCTGTTGAGATAGTTTCAGCATTTTGCATCTCTCCCACCAGAATAACATTAACATCTTCACGAAATGCTGATTCTAGAGCCGCATGAAACGATAAAGTATCTAATCCCACCTCACGTTGATCAATAATTGATTGTTTTTCTCCGTGAATATATTCAATAGGGTGTTCAATGGTCACAATATGTTCTCTACGTTCACTATTAATCGAATCAATCATTGCAGCAAGTGTTGTTGATTTTCCAACCCCTACTGGTCCTACTACAAGGAAAAAACCTTGTTTAGCTCGAGTAAACTGCAATAATGCTTCAGGTAATTTAAGGTCTGTAAGAGTTCTTATTTTTTCAATAGTTCGTAATGCAATCGAAATATGTCCACTGCGAATAAATGCGTTTCCTCGAAGGCGCATTTTTTCTCCATAATTATACGCAAAATCAATATCTTCAAGCCCAATGAGTTTTTTAGTTTTCTCATCTCCTGCCATAGCAGAAATAATTCCTACCATATCATCAGCAGTTAATTGAGGGTAATTTTGAACCTCATTTAAAGCTCCATCTACACGAATGAATGGATGACGATCTACTGATAAGTGTAAATCAGATGCACCGTTCTGATATACAATATCCAAAAGAGTTTCAATTTGTTGTTGATAGTTTGATTGCATATATATTTAAAATTTCATTAATAACTATTATAATCCATTTACTTCATTCCAAGGAATTTTACCTGCCATTGATTTTAAAATAGCATCATCTTTCATGGTCAAAAATCCTTGTGTTCGCGCATAATCATACAAATCATTCTCGTTTGGTTTTGTAAGAATTAACTTTTCAATTTCTTTATCTACTACAAACATCTCAACTGCAGGTATTCGCCCCTTAAGCCCAGATTCTGATTCAGAAGATTTTTGAGGTTCATAAACGGTATTCGTAATAGGAAGTTTTTCTAAGAATGATGGAGGTAAGTCTGAAAACTGTCGCGTAATCATTTCTGCAATGGCACCCTCTACAGGAATTGCTTTTCCAGTATTAGGAACAATTTTTTGTACCAATCGCTGCGCCATAGACATTAACAAGGTTGGTGCTATCAAATAAGGATCTACTCCCATATCTACTAATCGAGGAATTGCTCCAATAGCAGAATTTGTATGGAGTGTCGCAAATACAAGATGCCCTGTAAGCGCTGCTTGAATAGCAAGACGAGCTGTTTCCTTATCTCGAATTTCTCCAACCATGATTACATCAGGATCTTGTCGTAAGACACTACGTAACCCCGTTGCGAAATCATAACCAATTTCCGGTTTTACTTGAGATTGGTTCATTCCTGCAATATTGTATTCAATCGGATCTTCAAGAGATACCACATTAAGACCCTCTCGATCAATTTCTTTAATCATTGCATAGAGTGTTGTTGATTTTCCTTCACCTGTTGGACCTGTCATCAGGATCATTCCATGAGGACGTTTGATAACTTCACGAATCGTCGCAAGGTGTTCTGGTGACAATCCTACATCATCAAGAGTTTTAATACCTCGCTCTGGATCCAAAATACGAATTACTACTTTTTCTCCATAAAAGGTAGGAAACGTAGATACACGAAAATCAACATTTCTTTCATACGCTGTGCCCTTGTCTACCAACGCAACAAAACGCCCATCTTGAGGTTTACGTTTCTCATCAAGCTTCATCGTTCCTGTGAGAGTTTTAATTTTTGCAACCAATGATGAATGAAATGATTTATTAGGTCGTAATGAAGTATGCAAAATTCCATCAACACGATAACGAACGCGGACCTCATTTCCTGCATGTTCAATATGAATATCTGAAGCTCCTCCATCAATTGCATTTTTTACAATTACTCCAATCATTTTTGTTGCAGGAGCATCTTCAGTTACTGAACCATTTTCTACCCCTGTCTTTGCGATTGACTCTTGATCATTATTAGGAACATCAAGAATCTCTTCTGAAAAACTTGCGATTCCTCCTGAGTTTCCAGTATCAATAGATGCTGCGCCGTGATATCCATCTGTTACACGTTTAAAATCATCATACGAAATGATCACTTGTTCGATAGGCATTTTAATCTTTGACGCAATAAACTGGAGAGCTCCTTGTGCTGCAACATCACCAGGATTTAACATTCCCATTTGTAATACCCCATTGGTAAGACCGACAGGAATAAATTTATAGTTTACTGAAGCATCTTCAGGAACATATTTTAGAATATCAAATGAAAAATTTTGAAAATTAATAGCTCGCTCAGGTAATCCAAAAATTATAGATTTTGCTGCACGAACAGCCTCAGAAGAAACTCCTGCTGCTTCTAACGCTCGATCAATATCACCATTCATGGATTTTGATTTATCTAAAATATCTTCCAGTTGATAGCGATTGATAACACCATTTTTTACAAGCTGTTCAAGAAAATTCATAGTATGAGTTTATTGTAACATATTTTATTTTTATAAAACAATAAATCCACCTCCTGGTGGATTTATTAATTAAGACCTGATGAGATAGTAGTAGTGTCGATATAATCAGAAACTGCTGGAGCAAAAGGATTTCTTCGTCCTTGATTAGTGATTGGCGGTAACGCAATGGTCATGTCGCTCAATTGATTAAACGCAGGATTACGAAAGACTGAATCATCGAGCTTAATAACTGTAAGATTTCTCAAAATTTCAACGACTTGACTCCCTGTTGAAGATCCTGATGGTGTACCAAGACCTGCTGTTTGCCCAGTATTTGTTGAAACTAATGATGGTGTTGATAGTGTTGTATCTTTTTTAATAACAAAGAAATAAACCAGTGCTCCAATAACGACCAGAACTACGAGTATTAAAATAAATGTTGTAGATTTTGATTTCATATGTTTATTTTAACCAATAGGTTTTGATACTCACCGTATATTGATAATTCTGTTTCGTTTCATCGAGAGTAGTAAACGTAATTTTTTGAAAATCAACGACACGAAGATCTTTTTCTGCAACTTTAATGAAATTAGTAAACCCTGTATATGACCCCGTTAATGAAAATGTGATCTTCAGTGTTCCAATATCAGTATTTGCAGGAGGTTGTCCTGCGCGCACAGCTGTATTTTGAGCATCTTGAGCAACATCCTCTATTTTTACATTTTGTAAAACAATTCCATACTGACGTGCAATATCATTCAATTGTAAAATCAATTTCATGTTCTCTGGATTTTTAGGTAACATTTTATCAAGTTTTCCAAGAAGAACAGGATCAAAAGCATTATATTTTTCTACAAGTTTATTACGCTCTTCTTGTAGCTTGCGAGCA
>CAZJXT010000033.1:0-6101 GCA_964550225.1 uncultured Candidatus Saccharibacteria bacterium | reverse complement strand
GAAGTAATGGGGTATGTGGGTGCGAATGAGTTGGGGTGGGTGACTCCGGGGGTGTCAAATATTGATGGTTTTACTGATGGAGCAAACATTGGATTAGGATTAGGTTTAACATCAGTTGGAACTGATAATATTACCATAGGAGATGAAACTTTAGGAGCAGGATTTTTAACATCGGGAAATAAGAACGTCCTCATTGGATATAAAAGCTTTTCTTTAGGGCAATGGAATATTGATTACTCTATTTTGATTGGAGATCAATCTGTTGCTGCTACTACTGGAGACGGTCTTGCTAGTCAATTCATTGCGATTGGTAGAAATACTTTTGGTGTTCAAGGTCCCGGAGATTATTCTATTGCAATTGGGGATTCTGCAGTTGCTAATAATACTTACTCAATCGCAATCGGAAAAGATGCATATTCACAACATTTTGGTTCTATTGCAATCGGATATAAATCAACTACTACCGATTCTAATCAATTTGTCATAGGAAATGATTTTTCTCCTATTTATAATATATATATTGGAGAAGGTGTAACAAGTCCAACTCCTACCACTACTGATATTGCGATAAATGCAACCGGAGGACTTGGTACAAATATTGACGGTCAGAATCTCATTCTTGCAGCAGGTAAAGGAACAGGGATTGGATCAGGTGGTGATTTGCTATTCCAAACAGCAGATATAGGAAATCCAATGTTACCTACAACACTTCAAGATCTATCTACAAAGATGATCATTCATCCAAACGGACAAGTCTCAGTTGGGGGTGATGTTTCAGGTGCAGGTCTTATTAATTTCTCCGTAGTCACGTCAAAAACTGATTTTGGTCAAAATATGCAGAATCTATTCTGGAACACATCAACAGAATCAGTAGCCAATGATGTTAGTAAAAAAGCTATCAATATTGCAGTGTCAGGTGATTTCACTGGAGGTGCTGGTGCACCAAACAAGGCGTACGGGATCTACATCGATACTGTCTCTGGAGCAGATGAAAACTATAGTATCTACGCAGCATCCGGAGCCTACCTTTCAACCGGAGGAACATGGACCGATGCATCATCACGATCTCTTAAGGAAAACTACACCACCATTGATCCGTTTGATATCCTAAACAAAATCAATCAGTTAACTATTGAACAATGGAATTATATTTCTCAAGACGATAGTATTAAACATATTGGTCCCTATGCAGAAGAATTTAAAGATGTATTTGGTATTGGAGAAAATAATAAATCTCTCGCAACTCTTGATACGGCAGGTGTTGCATTAGTAGGAATACAAGCTCTTGATTTAAAAATCACGAATATCGAATCGTTTGCAACAGCAACAAATACGACATTCAAGGATCAATTGATTGCATGGCTCGGGGATGTAGCGAATGGAGTAACAAAGATTTTTGCTCATGAGGTACAAACAGATAAATTGTGTGTAGGGCAGACATGTCTCACAGAAGATCAACTTCTCGAATTGATGAACAATCAAAATATTTCTTCATCACTAACACCTGATCCAGTACCAACAGATCCAAATCCCGCACCAGAACCAACACCTGATCCAGATCCGATTCCTACCCCAGAGCCTACTCCTGAACCGACACCGGATCCGATCGTTGAATAAAAAAACACCCTAAGAGGTGGTTTTTTTATTATAATAATCCTTTAATCTTCTCAACTAACTCATCAAGAGTAAAGTTTGCCTTGATGAGATAGTCACTTGCTCCAAGGGCAAGACATTTTTTAATATCAGATTCTTCCCCAAGGTTTGAGAAAACAATAACTTTAATATTTTTTGTTGCAGTATCTTTCTTGAGAGTTTCTAAAATATCAAACCCTGATTTCAAAGGAAGCATCAGGTCTAGAATAAGCAAATGAGGAATTTTTTCTTGGACAATTTTTAATCCATCTTCTCCATTTGCTGCGGTAAATACCGTGAAGCCTTCTTTCTCAAGTTTTGTTACTGCGAGACTGCGTAGGAAATCATCATCTTCTACAATGCAAATTGTGTGTTTCATAGATAGTGATATTATATCTAATATGCAGAAAGGTTTCAATCGGGAGAATATTGACATTAAAAAATTATTATGTTTCTCTAAATAGAAAAAATATGGAATTTTCACTCATTGCATTAGGTGCGGCAATAATTGCACCTCTGTTATTTGCTATTGTAAATCATACCGATCAAATGTTAGTCGAAAAGACAGCGTCTCATTGGGGACTTGTTATTTTTTCAAGTCTCTTTGGAGCATGCTCGCTCGCACTTGCATTGATTATTGTTAGTATCACAGGATCTTCGTTAATGATTCCAACATTACAATTAGTAATCCTTATTTTTTCAGGATTTCTAGAAATTATTTGGATCTATTTTTATCTGAAAGCTCTTTCACTTGATCATGTAGCATCTATTGCATCATGGTTTCAAATGGTTCCTGTTTTAATCGCTCTCTTATCAGCAATGTTCCTCAAAGAAATAATTCCACTGATTTCTTGGATAGGGATTGCTTTTGCAGCTGCTGGTGCAGGTATTCTGTCATATGATTGGTCATCTCAGGGGGTATTAAAAATTAAACCAGTGATGTACATGATTATTTCGGCTGGAATTGTTGCAATTGCGAGCGTGTTGTATAAATACGCCGCAATAGATAGTGTTTCTTTTTGGGTGGGGATGGTTTGGGTACAACTCGGGGTTCTCGTAACAGGTCTTGGTCTTTTGTTATTCAATCGTCAGCGGAAAGAGTTTTTTCAAATGATGCGTGAGAATAAAAAAAGCGTTATCGCACTCTCTACGATCAACGAGCTTTGTAATCTTACGGGGCTCTTACTCGTGCTGTATGCAAGTTTCCACGCACCGTTACATATGGTTTATTCCATTGGTGCCTTGCAGCCATTATTTGTATTAATTATAGGAATGATTTTAATTTATTTTAAAATTATTCCTTACGAACAATCACCACGCAAGGTGGTGATCATGAGAATTATTGCAATTATCTGTATGGTCATTGCAGGAGTACTTATTTTTTAAAGCCAGCTCAGAAAAGAGTTGGTTTTTTGTATCCATCCCCAACGTTGTAATGTATCAAAATCATAACGTTCGAATTGAGACCCGATATCATTGCGGTACATTTTCTTCGGAAAAATAATTTTCTGAATGAGTGCATGAGATTTTTTCTGAGCTTCGGAAATAGTTTTTCCGAGGGCTGTAATATACATCACATATCCTCGAGTATCTGAAATATAGTAACGATTATGTTCTTTTGAAAAAGCGACTTCTTCCAAGTGAATATGATTCCATTCTTCACTGGTTACATCATCAACATAAATAGGAGTTCCTTTTAAAATACCATCGTTCGTTTCAGCACTTGCATAAGGGAAAGGGGGAACTGCTAACACAGTAACAATACCAAAACCTTTTTTCCACTGCAGGTTGTAGGATTTTCCTTGGGCAATCGCGAGGAGAAATTCTCCCCAAGGAGAAGTATGAATTTCACTGTGCAGGTGAACAATAGGAGATCCAAAACGAGAAGTTGCCTCGAGAGGGTATGCGCCGGTTTCATTTACAATACAATTAATTTCAAAATCTCCATGAAAATGAGCATCTCGTAATAAATCACGCATGCGTGATAATGTTTCGCGATAGAGTTTTCCATGTTCGTTGTCATCATACCAGGCAACCGTTCCCATTTCGCTCGTTAATGGTCCAATGTTTCCTGGAAAGAAATGAGGGTGTTCTAAGTTATATTCAATAGGACCCACCCAATCATGTCCGTTAAAATATCTCCCAATACCAATTTCAATTCCATGAATGCGTTCCTGAAGTGTTATTTTTTCTCGTGAATGATCTGGATGTTTTGCATATTGTTCCAACATGTCAATAACATCACGACCATCTGCAAACTGTCCAACATAATTTAATATTTTAGAATAATGATGATTGTTTTGCTTAATTACCCACATTCCAGGATGCTCACGTACAAATGATAATGCTTCTGCACTATTTTTAAAATCATAGAGAGGTACCGTTGTCATTCCTACTGATTTAAAAATATCATGACCAAAGACACGGTCTTGTTCAAGTCGATCTCCAATGAGACTTCCTCCAACGACTTGAAATCCTTGAAGTCTTAGATTGTCTTGAATTTCTCCATATCCTACATCGTCAAAAACAATCAATCCATCTGTTCCAACCCAATCAAGTTCAGATCGCCAATCGTTTGTTTGATGAATTAAATTAATAAAATTATCTCGACGGTCTGTATCATCAATATACAAACGAACATCATGACCTTCTCGTTGTAATATCAAAGCAAGGTTTCCTGCAATTAAATCATTTGAAATGAAAAGTATTCTCATATATACTGTTACTGTAACTTTTATTTTCATTTACGTCAAAAGATATGAATTCGCAACTTCTTACATGGTGCGCAGATTCTGTTCCTAATTTTTTAGGAATGTTTGATCTGACGATTGCACCACCATTGTTGTTTTATGCATATATTCCCATCATTCTCATTGTTGGTTTTTTTGCAATGATTATTCTCATGAGCGAAAAAGCTTCGACGTTCAGTAAATTATTTTTTGGATTGGCAGTAGCTTTTATTTTGTGGATTATAAATGTACTGGTTCAATGGACCGCTGTTTCCCACATGCTCATTTATAGAAGTTGGCAAGCTACAGCATTTTTTGAAATGGGAATTATTATTTTTGCGGTTTTGCTCATGTATGCGTATGTTCGTAAAACAGTAGCACTTCCTAAGACTCCACAAATAATACTAAGTATCTTAGGGCTTGTAACGGTAATCAGTCTCCCGGCATCTATAAATATTAGTACGTATGATTTCGTTAATTGTGAGGGGGTAATTGGGCAGCTATGGTATGGTATTTATGGATTTGAGATTATTGCATTTATTTGGATAGGAATCATTGGGATGATTTCGTTCAAAAAAACAACAGATATTCAAAATCGTTTTCAAATAGCATGGTTTACCCTAGGATTGATGACATTTATTGCCTTTTTTTCAGGAGCAAACATTTATGGAGAAATTACACAGCAATACAGTGTGAATCTCGTAGGTCCTATAGGAATGATTTTGTTTGTTGGTGTAATGTTGTACTTAACGGTGAAATATAAAATACTTCATCTGCGTCTTCTTGGGGTACAAGCACTCGTGTATACACTGCTCGCATTTATTTTAGCATTGCTTTTTGTAAATAATTTGAGTGTTATTCATTGGGTTGTAGTCATTACGGGAATTCTTATGATTATTCTTGGGTCGCTTCTTATTAAAAGTGTTCGTCGAGAAATAGAAGAACGAAATCGTCTCGAGCAAGTAAAAGCTGAACTTGAACAAGTAAACACAAAACTCAAAGATCTTGATGCGACAAAAAATGAATTTCTCTCATTTGCGACACATCAATTACGCAGTCCATTGACCTCGATTAAATGGGGGCTGAATGCAGTCACTGAAACACTCATTGATAAACATGCTGATGCAGATTCTGTGAAAATTGTTTCTCATCTTGCAGCAACTACAGATGATTTGATTAGTACCGTAAATGATTTGCTAGATATTTCTAAAATTGAACAAGGTGGACTTGTTATGAAATCAGAGGATTTTGATATGTATGACATGACGGCTCGTATTACCGAAGAGTTCAAGATGGCTGCACAAAAGAAAAATCTTACATTGAAACTCATAGGCGATGTTGTTCCATGTATGATACATGGAGATCAAACAAAATTACGTCAAGTGATTGTAAACATGATTGATAACGCTATTAAGTATACTGCGACAGGAAGCGTAACTGTTTCGTTTACTAAAAAAAATAATCAAGCACGTATTGAGATTACGGATACAGGTCCAGGAATTTCTCCAGAAGAACTTGGTAAATTATTTTATAAATTTACACGAGGGGTTGCCGGAAAAGCATCTCAAGGAGGATCGGGGCTAGGATTGTATTTAGCTAAAAAAATTGTTGAAATGCACCAAGGTACGGTTGGGGTAACATCAAAAGGGGTTGGAAAGTGAAGTACGTTCTTTGTTGAATTACCTATTCTCTAGTTTTAAGACAAAAAAAAACACCGCAAGGTGTTTTTTTTGTAAATTA
>CAZJXT010000032.1:0-6110 GCA_964550225.1 uncultured Candidatus Saccharibacteria bacterium | reverse complement strand
ATAGACGTGGTTTTCATGGAATATAATATTTTGTGTGTGAAAGAAATAATTACTTTTCTAAGTTATCATATAATAATATTCTTGTCAAGTATCTCAAAATATCATATTTTGCTATGATACTCGCATGATTACCGTAAACGGAAAAAACTATTATCCGACCATTGGGTTGGAAATTCATGCTGAACTCGCAACAAAAACTAAGATGTTCTGCGCATGTAAAAATGACACTGATGAAACACGCCCAAACGTAAATACATGCCCCGTATGTATGGCACATCCGGGGACACTTCCAGTTCCAAATAAAACCGCTATTGAATCTGTTATCAAGGTAGGTCTTGCGATTGGTGCCAATATTGCAGATTTTTCTGAATTCGATCGTAAAAACTATTTCTATCCAGATATTCCAAAAGGCTACCAGATTTCACAATATAAATATCCGATTGTGTCCGGTGGGAAACTCGCTGGCGTAGACATTACCCGTATTCATCTTGAAGAAGACACCGCGAACAGTAAACACGACCAAGGAAATTTTTCACTCGTTGATTTTAATCGTGCCGGGGTACCGCTCATGGAACTTGTAACCGAGCCGGTAATCCATGATGCTGAAACAGCAATGAGATTCGGAAAAGAATTACAACTATTGATTCGAACATTGGGCGTAGGTCATGCAAACATGGAAAAAGGGGAAATGCGTGTCGAGGTAAACGTATCCGTTTCAGAAGATCCAAACAAATTTGCAACCAAAGTAGAGGTTAAAAATATTAACAGTTTCTCTGCAGCAGGAAAATCAATTGATTATGAAATACAGCGAATGATTGGATTGTACGAAGCAGGACGAGGTGATGAAATTGTTCAAGAAACACGTGGGTGGGATGAGCAAAAACAAGCAACCTATTCACAACGCAAAAAAGAAAATAGTAATGATTATCGTTATTTCCCAGATCCTGATCTTCCTAAAATGCAATTACATGAAATGTTTAATCTTCAAGCAATGAAGGCAAGTCTTCCGGAGTTACCTTGGGCAAAACGTGAACGACTCAGTACATCAGGAATTAAGGATGGGGACGTAGAGGTATATATCAACGATCCAAAACTTTCAGATTATTTTGAGCAAGTAGTCAGTGGCAAAGAAAAAGATTTTGCTCAAACTGCATCAAACTATATTATTTCAGATTTACTTGGACTTCTTGCAAAAGATTCAAGTTTCTCATATCCAAGTGCAGAAAATTTTGCAAAACTTATTCAAATGAATATGGATGCAAAATTGAATTCGCGAGGAGTAAAAGACATTCTTGCAATTATTACCGCAACAGATAACGATCCTGAGATTATTGCGAATGAAAAAGGTCTTATTCAACAAAATGATGAGGAGGCACTCAAAGCGCTGGCTCAATCTGCAATTAATGCAAATCCAAACGTTGTCGCAGAATACAAATCAGGAAAGGAGCAGCTGCTCATGTTCTTTGTAGGGCAAATTATGAAAGAAACTAAAGGTTCTGCAAATCCAACCATTGTTCAAAAAATTCTCAAAGAAATACTTTCAAAATAATTTTGTAAATGAAAAATCCGAACAGATTTTGTTCGGATTTTTTATTTATCCCTATCAGGTTTATTAAATAATTTCACAAAAAACATGCATACTAATCCGCAGCAAATCAGGAAAAAAATAAATAGTAATAACTTAACAGTTCTTTCTGTATCATTAATATAATGTCTACTTAAAAGGAGTAATGAAATAATATGCATAGTATTTTATTTTTTTCACAATTTTACACGTAATTTATATTTAGTCAAGTGATAAAAAAATTAAAATGTTGTATGCTACACATATTCTATGGAACATAAACCTTGTAAAGGAGTATTACACCCATTAACTTTGGTGCAGCATGATATGGTGCGAATTTTTTCCGATCTTGGATTTACCGTTGCCACAGGACCTGAAATGGAAGACGAGTGGCATAATTTCGATGCTTTGAACGTGCCTGCAGGACATCCTGCACGTGATATGCAGGACACGTTTTGGATTCGCGGAGAACAAGGGAAGCTTTTGCGAACTCATACATCACCCGTACAAATTCGTTACATGGAAAATCATGATATTACCAAAGGTCCTGTAGCTATTATTTGTCCTGGTAAAGTATTTCGTAACGAAGCAACTGATGCGACTCATGAGATGCAGTTCCATCAAATGGAAGGACTTTTGGTGGGAGAAAATATTTCTATGGCACATTTGAAAGGTGTACTTCTTGAATTCTTTAAACGATTCGTAGGACCTGAAACAGAAATTCGATTACGACCGAGTTTCTTTCCATTCGTAGAGCCAGGACTTGAAGTCGATGTAAAAATTAAAGATAAGTGGGTCGAGGTATTGGGCGCAGGATTGGTGAATCCCCAAGTTTTGAAAAGTGTTGGATTTGATCCTGAAAAAGTTTCTGGATTCGCCTTTGGGATGGGAATTGATCGTTTGGCTACGATGAAATTTGGAATTCCTGATGTGCGACTCTATTATCAAGGAGATGTGCGCTTAAATCAGTTTTAGTATATGGAAAAAGAATTCATTAAAAAAAGATCTCTATCTAAAGAGGAAATATTTAAAAACAAGTTAGATTATTTCTCAAACCAAATTGTCGACGGTTTAGGCAAAGGAATTGAACCGGGCATTCTAGAACAAGTAGTTTATTTGAATCTCTTAGGATTCTATACTACCACTTCTTGTGAGGGGCATATAGATAGTCACGGTTATCCTTTTGGATACATCAAATTTGGAAGCCCTCAAGAAAATGATTCTAGATTACTGAGTAATACTGTTTTTAATGAAGTTCGAAATAGAGCATTTCAGCTAGAAAAAGAGAAATTTCCTGATTTTGACGGGAGTTCTGAAAAATATACTGCTGATATTGATGATTTTTTTCATAAAAATATGGAAGAAGGTTTACAAAACCACCCTTTGTATAATGATTATTTAAAAGAGACATCTGAGATTAATCATTTTACTCAACTTGAAAAAGCAAAAATTATTAACCTCGTTGAAGAATTTAAACAATCTTTTCCAGAATGCCAAGAGGATATTTATATTGATTCAGAACTAGCAATGCCAAATATTTATTTTACCAATAAAGACTCCTATGCATTATTTAATAATGATCGAACAAATAATAGCACTGAACTTCGTAATGATATTCATCAAAAAAGTATTCTTGTCATGAATCGATTTAATATTTTTTTGAAAAATAAATTTGAAAAAATGACCTAATATCTATGAAATTTTCTTATAAAAAACTCCAAGACTATATCAAGGAACCATTGCCTGCAGTGGATGTTTTGCGTGAAAAAATTATCTTCCATGCGTTCGAAGTAGAAAGCATTGAAAAAATAAATGATGACTATGAAATTGATATAAAAATACTTCCTGATCGAGCCCATGATGCCAAAGATGAACGGGGTATGACTCGTGAAATTGCAGCACTATGTGGATTAAACCTCGTAGACCCAGATACTTATGATCAAACCACAGCACCACAGGTTGTATTTTCACTTGCAAAAATAACTTCATTCCTCGGACGAGAAATTTCTGAATCTGATATTAAAAAAGTTTTTGATGCATATCATTATCATTATGAAATTAATGGTGATACTATAACATTCTTTGTGCCACCATGGCGTAATGACCTTTATCACACTCTCGACATCTGTGATGAAATTGGACGCTATTTGGGATATGAAACGATTCCTGCAGTATTACCCAATCTTCCAAAGGTTACTGAGCATAATCCAGAATTTGAAATGATTGTTGCTAAAAAATTTGAAATGATTTCACAAGGATATCACGAAGTGATGACGTATTCGCTTACAAAAAAAGGTGATTATCAAGTTGCCAAGGGTCCTAAAGGAAAAGATTTCTTACGCACAAATCTTCTTGATGGATTGCGAGCTGCATATGTCATTAATAAAAACAACGAGGAATTGCTTCCAAATCAATCTTCAAAAATATTTGAAATTGGAAAAGTATTTCCAAAATCTGGTGAAGAATTACATGTCGCATGGATTGATGCGAAAGGGGAACATGAAGAAATATTAGCCATGACACCTTCATTGAATGAAATAGTTCTACTTTCTAACAATCTACGTTCATTAAAGTTCGAAATGTGGTCCGAATATCCATTTATGACTCGCGATGTTGCCGTATGGGTTCCTGAAGGAACAGATCCTGAGGCAGTTTCGAGTATTATTGCAGCACAAGCTGGAGAGCTTGCGATAAAAAAACCACGACTCTTTGATCGGTTTACTAAAGACGGCCGAACTTCATTTGGATTTCGATTAGTATTCCAAGCCATGGATAAAACTCTTACTGATGAAGAACTAACTCCTATTATGGATACTATTTACAGATCACTCAAAGAACAAGGTTGGGAAATTCGATAAAAAGCCAGATATAATGGCTTTTTACTTGCAAAATTTTGAAAAATCTGTATAGTAGAACCACTATGACAACACTTCAAGCACAACCTCGAGAAGCATCTGCTGACCTTGCAGCGCTTCGTAAAGTAGGACAAGTTCCTGCTGTTATTTATGGAAAAGGAGTAGATGGGAACATCCTTGTTTCTGTTGACCGAGAATCTTTCAAAAAAGCATGGGCAGCAGCCGGATCATCAACTGCAGTAACTATTACCGGAGCAGGACATGATCATGATGTTATTATCCACGATTTCCAAATCGACCCAACAACTGATATTGTAATTCATATTGACTTCTTGGCTCTTGATAAAAACACCAAAGTAACTGTACAAGTAGAACTCGAATTCACAGGTGAAGCTCCAGCTGTAAAAGCAGGTCTCGGAATTCTTGAAAAAGCACTTCATGAAATCGAAGTAGAAGCATTACCAAAAGATCTTCCTAAATCAATTATTGTTGATATTTCTGGAATGGAAAATGCTGATGCTCAAATTCACATTAAAGATCTTATGATCCCTACAGGAGTTGAAGTAAAAGGTCATGATGGAGATGATGTGGTTGCATTAATCTCAGCAATAAAAGAAGAAGCTGAAGAAGCAGCTGGTCCAATTGACTTTTCAGCTATCGAAGTTGAAAAGAAAGGTAAAAAAGAAGACGAAGAAGCAGCAGAATAATGCTCACCAAAAAAAACCTCGACAATGTTCGAGGTTTTTTGATATAATGAAATATCTCATGCAACGGATTATTTTTTCCTTATTACTCTTTTTGATAACGATTCCTCGATCGCTTGGAGCAGCAAGTGACTGTTTGTCGTACGATCTTAAGATACAACGTAGTGATGACGAGTTGCGTAAAATCCTTGCTATTTGTGATGCTGAAAGTAAAGAAACCGAAGCTCAGTTAAAAAAACAACAAGCTAAATCATCAACGATTGCAAGTGATGTAGCCTATCTCGATAGTTTGATCAAAAAAGCAGCTCAACAAATTACAATAAAAAACGAAATCATTAAACAACTAGGTACTCAAATTACACAAAAAGTAAAAAAGATTGAAACTCTTTCAGAAAAAATCGATCGTGAGCATGATTCCCTAGAACAGATCATGCGTAAAAAAAATGAGATTGACACAACGACACTTACTGAAATGCTGCTTTCTAAAAGACGTGTGTCTGAATTCTTTTTAGATGTCGATAATTTTAGCAGCATTAACAAGGCGCTTCAAGGTTCACTGAACACTATTCGAGGTGTTCGCATTGAAACATCAACCGAAAAAGAGAATCTTGAAAAGAAAAAACTCGAACAGGCGAACTTGAAAAATCAAATTGAAGCAGACAAGCGTAAAACAGAATCTCAACAAGCTGATAAAAAAACACTTCTTGCAAACAGTAAAAACCAAGAAGCAAGCTATCAAAAATTATTAAGTGAGAAAAAAGCTCAGGCCGCAAAAGTTTCTGCAGCATTGTTCAAATTCCGAGGAGGTCAAGGAATTCCTTTTGGAGATGCATATCGATATGCACAAACAGCAAGTAGGGCAACTGGAGTAGAAACTGCATTTATTCTTGCTATTTTAAAACAAGAATCTAATTTTGGGAAATATGATGGAGGATGTGTATTGATTGATAAATCAGGAACTGGAAAACGTCTTTCGAATGGAGAGAT
>CAZJXT010000031.1:0-6190 GCA_964550225.1 uncultured Candidatus Saccharibacteria bacterium | reverse complement strand
GTATATCGTATTTTTTAATCACAAGATCACGAAAAACCTTGGAGAGAATCGAAGCGAATGAAATTACAGGGACGGTTGCGTCCCCCTTGATGACTGTTTCTTGATGAACATATATTTCTGGAGCGCGTAATCCCCCGTCTAGATAAACCATCGCCTGCTTTGGATTCATATCCAATGTTTCGAGTGCCTTATGAACAGCTGAGGTAATCGCATAGGTCAACCCCTTGCTATCAATAATCTTTGACGAGACTGAAGCAATGGCATAGTGGCATTTTTTCTGTGCGGCTAATTGTTTTAATGATTGTGAAATGATTTCTCGTTTTTTTTCTGAAAGCATTTTTGAGTCTTTGGGATGAATAGGATCAAGGAGCTTTAGGTTTTTTGTAAGGATCGCAAAAGCACACACGGTCACCGGCCCCGCCAAAGGTCCTCGCCCGACTTCGTCAATACCAACGATGTATTTGCATGAGGGTGACTTTTTCATGCTCTCAATATGACACGTTTTTTATCCTTCATCAACAAGTATCTTGTCTGCTATACTATCCAAACTTATGTGCACCCATCATGAAAAATTTGTACACCTCCATGTGCACTCGCACTACTCACTCCTTGATGGACTTTCAAAAGTCGAGGATTTGGTGGCAAAGGCTAAAGAATTTGGTATGACCGCGCTCGCACTCACCGATCATGGTGCTATGTATGGTGCGATTGAATTTTATAAAGCCTGCAAAGATGCTGGTATTAAACCTCTCGTAGGAGTTGAAACCTACATTGCAAACCGCACTCGTTTTGATCGTGATGCAGGAATTGATAATAAACGCTATCACCTCACATTGATTGCACGAAACAATGTAGGATATAAAAATTTGATGAAAGCCGTTTCAAAATCCTACATGGAAGGTTTTTATTATAAACCTCGCATGGATAAAGATTTGTTGAAACAACATGGCGAAGGTCTCATTTGTTTAACCGGATGCCCTGCATCTGAATTCGTAACACTTCTTCGAGAAAAAAAATATCGTGAAGCACGTGAATTAATTACTTTCTATATTGAATGCTTTGGAAAAGAACATGTGTTTATCGAAGTGATGAATCATACCGAAACAGATTTCTTTCAAGAGTGGTACATTCATACGATTCCTGAAATGAAAAAAATATCCAAGGAGTTCGGATTATTCATGGTGGGAACATGGGATTCACACTATTTATGTACTGATGATGTTGCCGCACACAACACCTTGTTAAAAATTAACACCGCTGGGGGTATGGAAGAACTTAAAGGAAACTTTTCTTTTATTGACCAAAAAACTGCATGTGAAGTTTTTGCTGACATGCCTGAAGTCATTGAAAATACTTCGAAGGTTGCTGATTTAGTTGATCTTGAAATCGAACTTACTCCTTGGCGATTTCCGGTCTACCCCATCCCTGAAGGAAAAACTTATGATGAAGTATTATACGAAGAAATCATGAGTCGTATTGAAAATCGAGGATATCGTTATGAAGGAATTATTAAAGATCGTATTGATTTTGAACTTGATGTCATTAAACAAAAAGGTTTTTCTTCTTACTTTTTGGTAGAAGCAGATCTAGTAAATGCTGCAACAAATATGGGAATTTATACGAACACCCGAGGATCAGCTGCTGGATCACTTGTTTCCTTTGTAATGGGAATTACCAGTGTTGACCCTATTAAATACAAACTCCCCTTTGAGCGATTTTTAAACCCACTACGACCAGGAATTCCCGATATCGATTTGGATATTGCCGACGACCGGCGTGATGACTTGATTGCATATGCACGCAGTAAATACGGAGAACATGCTGTTGCACAAATTGGAACCTTTGGATCGATGGCGGCGCGTGGTGCTGTACGTGATGTAGCTCGAGCACTTGGTTATCCATATGCTACTGGAGATAAAATTTCAAAAATGATTCCTATGGGATCTCAAGGGTTTCCTATGACAATTGATCATGCGTTGGAAATTATCCCTGAACTCAAAGAAGAATATGATACTGATCGTGGAACTCGAGAAATTATTGACATGGCAAAAAAAATTGAAGGCAATGTCCGACATATTTCTGTACATGCTGCCGGAGTATTAATTTCTCCTACTCCTGATATTACAGATTTTACCCCTATTCAATACGACCCAAAAGGTGAAGGAAAAATTATTACTCAATATGACATGTATTCCGGAGGGCGTGACGGTGTGGTAAACATTCCAAAATTCGATTTCTTGGGATTGCGTAACTTGAACTTTATTGCAGAAACCGTCAAACGTGTAAAGCGTATTCGAGGAATTGATATTGATATGGAAAATATTCCTCTTGATGATAAAAAAGTTTTTGAAATGCTTTCTCGAGGAGAAACTATGGGAGTTTTCCAAATGGCAGGATCTGGTATGACTAAATACATTAAAGATCTCCGTCCAACCAAAGTAGAAGATCTCATGGCCATGGTGGCACTTTATCGACCAGGACCAATGGAAGTAATTCCTGAATATATTGAACGTAAAAGAAATCCAGCACTTATAACATTCCCCGATCCTCGACTCAAAGATGATCTTGAGGCATCATATGGACTTTTGGTATATCAAGACGATGTATTGATTACCGCAATTCGCCTTGCAGGATACACCTGGCTTGATGCTGATAAATTCCGTAAGGCTATGGGAAAGAAAATTCCCGAAGAAATGGCTAAGGAAAAAGAAAAATTCTATAAAGGATGCAAAGAGATTGGCGAACTTGATGAAAAAACAATCGATGATATTTGGAAAAAAATTGAACCATTTGCAGCATACGGATTCAACAAAGCACACGCTGCCAGTTATGGATTGTTAGGATATCGAACAGCCTACCTGAAAGCAAATTATCCAGCAGAATACATGACTGCATGTATGACCGCAGAATCAGGGGATATTGAAACCGTGAGTTTGTATATTGCCGAAGCCAAGAAAATGGGATTTGTGATTTTACCTCCTGATATTAATGAATCATTCGAAGACTTTACCGTAGTTGTAGAAAACGGCGAAGTGACTAAAAAAATTCGATTCGGATTGAATAACATTAAAAACTTTGGTGATGAAATTGCGCGAGCGATTACCGCCGAACGAAAACAAAACGGACATTTTAAAAATCTTGAGGATTTCTTGCAACGAGTATTGCATCGCAACCTCAATAAAAAATCTATGGAGGCACTGATTATGTCCGGAGCCATGGATTCATTAGGTGAACGCGGACAATTGATGGCAAACCTCGAAGACATGTTGGTGTTCAACAAAGAACTTGCAAAAGATGCAGGAGTACAGGGATCATTGTTTGCAGGATTTGATGATGCACCAAAAACCTATTTACGAATGAAACCAGCAGAGCCAATTTCTAAAAAACAACAACTTGCTTGGGAAAAAGAATTATTAGGATTATACGTAACAGGTCATCCATTAGAACAATTTGCTGAACAATTAAACAATGCAAAACTTACTGTCTCAATGCTCAAACATGCCGAAACACCGCCACTTGAAACAGCACTTGCGGGAATCATTGAAGAATGTAAAGAAATTTATACCAAAGCGAAAAATGAGAAGATGGCATTTATTCGTATTGCAGATCTGACCGGATCGATTGAATGTGTCGTGTTTCCAAAATCATATGAGGAATTGAAAAAATTCTGTGTCGTTGATAGTTTGGTAATGATTAAAGGAAAAATTTCTGATCGAAATGGTGAGCGGAGTATCTTGATTGATAAGATGAAAAATTTGTAAGAGAAAAAACGGTGCTCATATTGAGTATCGTTTTTTATTAAAACTGTCAACTCCCCCTCCCCAATTTTCCCATAAAATGCTATAGTAATCCCTATATGAATCCAGAACAATTATCGCATCTCCGTCACACCCTTGCCCATCTCTTGGCTCAAGCGGTTTTAGAAGAATATCCCAACGCACAGTTGACCTTGGGGCCGGCTATTGATAATGGATTCTATTACGATATTGATTTCGGTGATCAAAAAATCACTGACACAGACTTGAAAACATTTCAAACTGCCATGCGGAAAAACTTAAAAAAATGGACCGAGTTTTCTCACCAAGAAGTTTCAAAGGAAGAAGCTCTTGCAACTTTTGCTGGAAATATTTACAAGCAAGAATTGATTAATGAAATTGCAGAACGCGGAGAAACCATTACTCTTTACACCTGCGGTGGATTTACTGATTTATGCCGAGGAGGGCACCTTGAAAATCCTGCGGCTGAAATTTCTACGGACGCATTTAAACTTGATCGTATTGCGGGTGCATATTGGCGAGGAAGTGAAGATAATAAAATGCTTACACGAATTTATGGATTAGCATTTGAGTCTGGAGAAAAACTTGAAGCATATATTAAACAGCAAGAAGAAGCTGCAAAACGAGATCATCGAAAATTAGGACAAGATATGCATCTGTATGCATTCTCTGATTTCGTAGGACCAGGATTACCATTATGGCTCCCAAAAGGAGGTGTCATCGTTGAGGAGCTTGAAAAACTTGCCAAGGAAACAGAATTTCTCGCAGGATATGATCGAGTAAAAACTCCTCATATTGCCAAGGATACGATGTATCAAACATCTGGACACTTGCCGTATTATGAAGACTCTATGTATCCACCGATGGAATACGAGGGTGGGAAATATTATTTGAAGGCAATGAATTGTCCGCATCACCATGCAGTATTCAATGCAGAGTCTCATAGTTACAAAGATCTTCCTATTCGACTTGCTGAATATGGAACATGTTACCGTCACGAAAAATCTGGAGAATTATTTGGACTCATGCGAGTACGATCGTTAAACATGAACGATGCGCACATTTATTGTACCGAGGAACAATTCGCTGATGAGTTCCGTGCAGTAAACGACATGTATATTAAATATTTCCAAATCTTCGGAGTGGATAAATACGTGATGCGATTCTCGACTCATGATCCGAAACGACTTGGAGAGAAATATGTAAACGAACCAGAACTTTGGAAGAAGACTGAAGACATGGTACGCAAAGTATTAATTGATTCAAAGATTCCTTATATTGAAGTTCCTAATGAAGCAGCATTCTATGGACCAAAGATTGATGTGCAAGTATGGAGCGCGATTGGACGAGAGTTTACTCTTGCAACCAACCAAGTAGATTTTGCAGTTCCAAAACGATTTGGGCTCACCTACACCTCAAAAGAAGGTACTGTTGAAACACCTTTATGTATTCACCGAGCACCTCTTGGAACTCATGAACGATTCATCGGATTCCTTATTGAACACTTTGCAGGAAATTTCCCTACATGGCTTGCGCCGGTTCAAGTATATATTCTCCCTGTTCGAGAAAATCACGAAGACTTGGCGCGTGATATTGCCAAGAAGCTCCATAATCAATTTGTTCGCGTAGAATATCTTGATTCATCTGATAATCTTGGGAAGCGTATTCGTAAGGCAAAAGATTCAAAAACTCCTTACACGATTATTATTGGAGATAAAGATATCGAGGCCGGAATGATTACAGTTGAAACTCGAGGAGTTGAAACTGGAGTTCAAATGACCGCTGAAGATTTTATTGAAAAGATTTCACAAGAAATTAAGAATCGTGTATTATAGACATATATGAAAAACAACAATTTGTACAATTTGATGACTCAATTAACCCAAGAAGCACGATCATTGTGGAGAATTAAAAACGAGTATCAAAAAGATACTAAATCAAAAGAATTAAAATCTTTTTGGAAAGAACTTGCTGAGGAAAAAGAAGCTTTAATTGAAGATTTAAAATTAATTATTAAAGCAGAAATGGAATAATAAAAAAACCCTCATATGAGGGGTTTTTTTATTAAATATCCAATTCTACCATTTTCGCGTTGGTCTGAATAAAAGATTTACGAACTGATACATCAGTTCCCATCAACATATCAAATGTTTTGTCAGCATCAATTGCGTCATCGACGGTTACTTGTTTAAGTATTCGTCGAGCAGGATCCATTGTCGTTTCCCACAACTCCTCAGCATTCATTTCTCCAAGTCCTTTGTATCGTTGTACTGAAATTTTTGCTGTTCGTTTTGATTTAGATTTTGTATCATCGTCATCATTTTCTTCAGATTCCAGATCTTCATCGTGTTCATCAACTGTTGCCATTTCACCACCCATCTTTTTAATCATTGCATTCTTTTGATCATCTGTAT
>CAZJXT010000030.1:0-6366 GCA_964550225.1 uncultured Candidatus Saccharibacteria bacterium | reverse complement strand
CTACTCGAGATCTGCAGCCATTTTTAGATATTGTAAGCGATCTTGGATTCGATTATCGTGAACAGCAATTTTCATGTCCTATTACCGCTAAAAAATCAGATGGTAAATATTCTGATTATGGAGGAGCCCTAGGACCATCTCAGTTTATTCCATCAACATGGATAGGAGTGAAATCTCGTATTGAGGCTGCATTAAATATTCCTCATGCAAACCCTTGGAACCCAGAACATGCGATTATGGCAACCGCAATTTATATGAAAGATCTTGGGGCACAAAACAAGTCTTCTCAGCGTGATGCGGCTTGTAAATACTATTCTGGACGTGGATGTAATGCTCCTGGGGTACAAAATGCTTTTTATGGAAATTCTGTTATGAGTCTTAAATTAAGCATTCAGCGAGATATTGATATTATCGAAGCTGCTCGCTAATCAGTTTCTTGACATTTTTACCCAATTTGCTATTATATGTTCACTATGAAAACCGATATTCATCCAACCTATTTCACAAATGCAAAGATGACTTGCGCATGCGGGGCAGTCTTTCATGTGGGATCAAATATAGAGGAAACATCTATCGAAATCTGCAGTAAATGTCATCCATTTTATACAGGTCAAGATAAACAACTCGACACGGCAGGACGTGCTGAAAAATTCAAAGCTCGTGTTGCAAAAAAAGCTGCTAAAAAGTAGCTTTTTTGCTACTATAGTAAAATACAAATAATATGAATCGTGATACATTAAAACAGAATCCTAGAACTCATTATCTTGCTCTTGAGCTTGATCGTTTAGATATTCAAAAAAAGAAACTGAGCTGCTCGCATCTGATCCGGAAATGGCTCAGCTTGCTCAGGACGATTTGAAAAATATCAATGAACAAATAAAAACCCTTGAGCTACAGATTCAACAAATTCTCGACAAAGAAAAAGAGGAGGAGGAATTTCCTAATGAGGTTGTTATTGAATTACGAGCAGGTGCCGGAGGGGAAGAAGGAGGACTATTTGCTGAAAATCTCATGGAAATGTATGAACGTTTTGCTGCAAAAAAAGGATGGTCTTGTAAAAAATTAGATGATCTTACTCTCGAGGTTAAAGGTCAAGATTGTTTCAAATTGCTTCAATGGGAAACAGGTGTTCATCGGGTACAACGTATTCCTGCTACTGAAAAACAAGGTCGCATTCACACATCAACAGCAACTGTTGCTGTAATGCCTGTACGACAAAAATTTACTGTGGAAATCAATCCAAGCGATCTTGAATTCGAAACATCTCGAGCGGGTGGAGCAGGAGGACAAAACGTAAACAAAGTAGAAACTGCTGTACGCGTAATTCACAAACCAACAGGGATTTCATTTCGATCAACCGTTGAGCGATCGCAGCTTGCAAACAAAGAACGAGTATTAGCACTTTTGAAATCAAAGCTTCAGCAAATCCATGACGAAGAAGAGGCAAAAAAACATGCCGATACTCGAAAAAACCAAATTGGTTCCGGAGATCGTTCTGAAAAAATTCGTACTTATAATTACCCCCAAGATCGTATTACAGACCATCGCATTAAACAATCATGGTCAAATATTCCTGGATTTATGCTTGGAAACATTGATAAAATGATTGAAGCACTGCAGGCAGGGGAAGTAGGTGAAAGTGATGATGAATAAATTTTCTTTTATTTGATTTTTAGCAAGAAATCTGATAAGATTTCTTGACTTGCGCGTGTAGCTCAGTTGGCTAGAGCATTCGACTGATACTCGAAAGGTCCCTGGTTCGAATCCAGGCACGCGCACCATGAAAACCCTTTTCTCCTGAAAAGGGTTTTCATTTGGGAGAAATACTATGTATAGGTTATAATACATATCATATGAATATACAAACATTTTCAACTAAAGAAATGCTTAGGTCTTCTTGGCATTTATTTAAATCAAACAAGCGATTTATTATTTCAGCTGCTGCGATAACCATCATCATAAATTTTCTTTTACAAATCATTCAATCTAATTCTGGAACTCTTGGAGCCCTCTTTACATTTTTTATTAGTATTCTTATTACTATTGGATGGACAAAAATTTTTCTCGGAATTATATCTAATGAATCTGTTTCTTGGAATACTTTTAAATCAGAACCTGTTGTGTGGCTACGTTTTATAAAAACATATATTTGGTATATTCTCTACATTATTGGATATAGTGTTGTAGTATTACTAGTGCCTACTATTATTACTATAATTGGACTCGTTGCAGGAATTGATGCTATGGTAGTTATTGGAGTTATTCTAGGAAGTACTGCGTTCGTATTTATAACTATTTATTTTGGAGTTCGTTATCAGTTTTTAAAATTCACAGCACTTGAATATCCAGATCTTACATCTCGAGATATTTTTAAAAAAGCAGGAGCTCTCACCGATGGTATTTTTTGGAAACTTTTCTTATTTGGAATGGTATTAGGACTCGTAAATATTCTAGGATTTGTATGTCTCGTTATTGGACTTTTTGCGACAATTCCAACAACAAAGATTGCTCAAGCAAAGGTATATCATTACCTCAAATCAAAACATTCTGCCTAGCACAAAAAATCACCTTTCCAAAAAGGTGGTTTTTTGCTAGGGTAAGAGAACCTATGCGACTCGATCAATATTTGGTACATCATTATAACTTTTCAAGAAACCGGGCTCATTTGTTAGTTCGCGATGGAGCTGTTTTAATAAATAAACAAACAATAACGAAACCAGCGTATATCGTCAAAGAAACAGATGTGGTAACCATTACTGATACGATTAAGTATGTATCACGCGCAGGATTGAAACTAGAACATGCACTGCAAATATTTAAAATTAATCCAGAAAAAATGATCTGTTTAGACATAGGATCATCAACAGGTGGATTTACGGATTGTTTATTACAACATCACGCGGATTATGTTGATGCGGTTGATGTAGGAACAAATCAACTGGTAATGTCATTACGTAACCATAAACAAGTTTGTGTCTATGAACAAACAGATATTCGTAATTTTCAAAATACACAACACTATGATTTGATCGTGTGTGACGCATCATTTATATCGCTTACAAAAATTATTCCTGAAATACCACGTTTTGCAAAAGATGGTAGTGATATCATTTTATTAATTAAACCACAATTTGAGGTTGGAAAAGATTTTATTGGAAAGGGAGGTATTGTTGATGATGAATTACGAGTTGTCGAAATTATTACAGATATTATAAATTGCGCTAAACAGTATCATTTAAGATTGCGCAATGAAATAAAACAAAGTCCTATTACAGGAGGTGATGGAAACCGAGAATATCTCGCATATTTTACATATCATAAAAAATAAGTATAATCCTATCCATCTATGCAAATTCCATTTGAGACAAAACCAATTATAAAAAACTGGGATTTTGTCGTATTACTTTTTTACAAATATGTAACTATTTCTGATCCAGAACAATTTAAACAGGATCACAAGAGTCTTTGCGAGCGCCATAATATCAAGGGTCGTTTTATTGTAGCAACTGAAGGTCTCAATGGGACCTGTGAAGGCACTCCTGACGCAGTAAATGGTTACATTCAAGAACTCACCAGCGATCCTCGATTTGCTGATATGCATATTAAATATAGTAAAGGAACAGGTACCGCTTTTCCTAAAATAAAAATTAAAGTTCGTCCAGAATTGGTAAACCTCGGACTTGGAGAAGATGATTTTAATCCAAATGATTTTACAGCACCTCATCTAAAACCTTCAGAACTTCATGAATGGTTTACAAAAAATAAAGATTTTGTGATTGTCGATATGCGTAATCAATACGAACATCAGGTGGGACATTTTCCTAATTCAGTACTTCCATCAATGAATTATTTTCGAGAGCTTCCTCGAGTGCTTCCTGAACTTGAAAACTTAAAAAATAAAACTGTTTTGACCGTGTGCACCGGAGGAGTACGATGTGAAAAAGCAAGTGGCTATCTCTTAAAAAAGGGATTTCATGATGTTTATCAATTAGATGGGGGTATGGTTTCTTATATGGAACAATATCCTGGACAAAATTTCCTGGGAGCAATGTACTCATTTGATGGACG
Source organism: uncultured Candidatus Saccharibacteria bacterium (assembly GCA_964550225.1). Lineage (GTDB taxonomy): Bacteria > Patescibacteriota > Minisyncoccia > Phycocordibacterales > UBA1006 > CAIXMG01. Next base: position 2,298 of record CAZJXT010000030.1, on the reverse strand, counting down.
AGTGGTTATTGATTACGATAATGGCAATCATCCTATTATTGGAAAATGTATTATCTGTGGAACCGCTAGCGAAAATATAGTTGATTGCAAAAATGAATCATGTCATGGGCAAGTCATTCTCTGTAAAGACTGTTTTGAGAAACAAGGAAAGGTTTATTGTAAAGATCGATGTGATAGTCATCTGAATCCTATTGCCAGAATGGTGAAACGTATGATGAAAACGTTGAGTATTACAAAACAGCACTAGTTGTGCTGTTTTGTGTTTTTATGCAATTATGATATTCTTAAAGAAATACCTATTCTCTCATTTAAAACAGTCCCCCATGGAAAAGCGATTTGAAAAAATTCTCACCATCATTGATGAAGATGTTGTATACAAAAAAGTAAAAAGATTTATTAAAAAGCATGGGTACGAAAAAATTTCTCACACGCAGTTTGAAAAAATGTACCGTATTTTACGTATCAAAAAAGAATCTATTACAAAAAAACGATATTCGCTATGGTTTTATAAAAAAACTGATACTGGTTATAGTATTGTCATCACTACAACATTTGATGAGAATAAGGATGTAAAAAAATCTTTTCTTTATTTTGCAGTTTTTGCAGGGAATAAACTCCTAAAATCAAAAGAGTTGAGTAAAGATGAAATCTCTGTTGAAAAATTAGAAAATCTTGAAAATATCTTCGTCAACATCCCCAATTGTCCTGACTGTAAAAAACCTATGCGCTATCGTAATGATGATTCATATTTATGTGAAAATTTCAAAAGACACACCCCTGAAAAATGTATTAAGATAGGTATCCGAAATCTTAGAGTGGAGTATGTAACCCTTTCAGAAAGAGGAACTTTGGGGAAAGCTTTTACTCGATATTACAAAAGGGTTTCTGTGCTACATTAAAACCAGAGACTCAAAAAATTAAGCCTTCGGAAAATATCCGAAGGCTTTTTTAAAATACCAAACTATGAATAAAAATTTATTAGGGTGGATGCATTGAGCTCCTCAATCTCACTATCCTTGGTTCCTCCGTAGATATTTTTTGATTGAGTAATTTTTTATCCAGAATAGAAAAATAAATTCGATTCGTTTTTAAATTTGAAATTTGCTGATTTGGTTCTGGTTGTAAATTTAAAATTATAGGTATTTTTTCACAATTATACTCGTTTATAAAAGAAGTTGTTGATGGCGGCTCAGATAATTCTACAAAAAGAATTGGTTCTTTAGTCACCATAAATTCATACCTATCATACCAACTAGGTGCTTCAGGGACTATTAGAATAATCATGCCGAACTTTTAATTTAAATATAACTCTATCAGATTTTGTAATCTTGTCAAACCTTCTACAAGAGATTATACTGTAACTATATGGAACCGATACAAAAACCTATTTCTCACTATTATGGTGATATTGTTCGTATAATCTTTATAATTGGGGCAGTTTTTATGCTATGGGGGCTTTCTCGTATGACAGAATTATTAAATATTCCTGCATGGATTTCTATTCTTGCTATTGCAATTCTTGGAATCGCAGCAGGTATTACTAATCCTGTACAAAAAAGATCTTTGCAAATGAATGCTACCATATCAGTATTTTTTATGATGATTTTTGCATATACTGCATGGTATGCCCATACTGAATCGCTAGGACAAGAAATAGAAATTGCCAATCAAATTGCAGCTATATTATTTTTAGCAGCATCATATTTTTCAATTAAATCACTTCGTGGCGCGAACGTCCCTGAAAAAATATAACCCCTATGAGAACTCTCTCATAAAAAACTCAAGTTAAACTACTATGTATTTCATTTATATTCTTGAGTGCTCTGATGGAACATTATATACAGGCTCAACTAATGATCTAGAAAAAAGAATTCATGCTCACAATCATCTCAAATCAGGTGCTCATTATACAAAAATCAGACGACCAGTGATTTTAAAATATTCTGAATCATGTAATACATATACTCAGGCTCGTAATCGTGAAAGGGAGATAAAACAATTAACACGTAAAGAAAAGTTTGATATAATAAAACGTATTAATAATCCAATTAATTTAAAAACTATGGCAAAAGGAAATAATTCACAAAAAAAGGATGTTAAAAAACCTAAAAAGAATAAAAAATAAAAACTCCTTTCAAGATGCTGGATTTTTTATCCAAACTAGTGTAGTATAGAAACATATGGCAAAACGATTATCACAAGACATCAAAAACAAGGCGTCTCATTCAAAAAAGACCAAAAAACGACTCGCGATTAAAAATGCAGCTTGGGAAGCTCGAAAAGATCCTCACTGGAACA
>CAZJXT010000029.1:0-6573 GCA_964550225.1 uncultured Candidatus Saccharibacteria bacterium | reverse complement strand
CAATGGACGTGATACCAAAGAATCCAGCTGCATAATCCCAACCAGAAAGTTCAAGAAACTACAAGCTATGTTTTTGGGCAAAAAGAAGACTGAGAAAATAGAACCAATTGATCTCAAGGATTATACAAAATTTGTGTTAAAAGAAGGATCTCCACTAGAGCAGAGATCTATCTTGGAATGTATCAGTAGTGAATTAACTTTGAAAAATAAGCAAATATATCTATGTAATAAATTGAACGCATAGAGACCTAAAATACCTTTATTCAGAGGGTATTTTATGATAAAATGATTTTATATATGGGGGGGGTAAAACAACCTTGTTTTCTCGGCATCTTCATATTTTATAAGTGATAATTTCAATATCTATGTTCACAAAGCCATTCTCACAACTTTCAAAAAAAGATGCCGACATAGCAGGAGGTAAGGGTGCCTCTCTCGGCGAAATGTTGCAATCAAATATACCTGTTCCCGATGGGTATGTTGTCCTATCAACCACATTCGATGAATTTCTCCATACATCAGATTTAGCTCAAGAAATTGATGCAATTTTGGAATCGGTAGATCATAAAACAATTTCTTCAGTGGAATCCGCTTCTGAAAAAATCCAAGAGCTTATTAAACATGCAACAATGCCTGATGACATTAAGGCGGAAATTGAATCACAATTTTCTCTTCTTAACTCTGAATTCGTTGCAGTTCGTTCAAGTGCTACAGCTGAAGACGGGACAGATCATGCTTGGGCAGGACAATTGGAATCATATTTAAATACAACCCAAGATACACTCCTTGAAAAAGTACAACATTGTTGGGCATCACTTTTTACTCCCCGTGCAATTTTTTATCGTTTCGAGAAAGGGCTTGATGCGACAAAAATCTCAGTTGCCGTAGTTGTTCAAAAGATGGTTAATTCCGAAAAATCAGGAATTGCGTTTTCTGTGCATCCCGTAACTGAAGACAGAAACCAAATTATTATCGAAGCAGGTTTTGGATTGGGTGAAGCAATCGTGTCAGGATCGGTGACGCCAGATAGTTATGTTATTTCAAAACAACCGCGAGAAATTATTGATATCAATATTTCAAATCAAACACGGGCGATGTATCGCAAAGCCGGCGGTGGTAATGAATGGCTAGATATTCCTGAAAAAGGAGGATCACAGGTATTTACTGATTCTGAAATTTTAGCACTTTCTGAAATTATCATGACCATTGAAGATCATTATGGTTTTCCGTGTGATATCGAATGGGCGTATGAGAACGGAAAGTTTTACATTGTTCAATCAAGACCAATCACAACACTCTCTGAAATAGCAGGTCCGAAGATATCGTTCGAAAAAGCATATACCCGAGACACCACAATGATTATTCAACAGGGGTGGAATGCGTGCGTCACGAATCCATTTTATGCATCAGGAACAAATCCGTTCACCCCTCCAGTCATTCACTATATGAACGACGGAGTTATTGAGATTTGGGAAAATGAGAAAGCTACGCAGTGGATCATGGATTCCGTTCAAAATCTCATTAAATCAGACGAAGCCAAGCTCATTTCTCTGGTTGATCAATATGAAAAAGATCTTATCGAGATAAAAGAATACTGGGCAAAGGGTCCGATTACAGATGTCGAGGAATTTGGAAAATATGTTGATAGGGTCTTTGTTGTCATGAAAGGATTTGACTGCATGTATTTCCCGTCGGTAGATGAGCGTACTCCTGCACACATTCGAGAACGAATGTTGAAGCTCCGCGATGCTGACACTTATTTTGACTCAAATGATAAGCTCATGCGCGCATCATTGATTGCACTTTATCCTGAATTAAAAGGTTATGAGAACTGTATTTTAAAAAGCGAAATCAAGAATCCTCCCTCACTAGAAATATTAAAGGTACGAAAAAAATCTTTCGTAGTCATCGGTGAAGAATTTGCAGAGCAAACTACAATTCGAAAATATCTTGCAAAGCACCCTGAGTATCATTTGCATATAGAAATTCCACCCGCGGATAGTTCTACACTTATTGGACAGGTTGGCAACAAGGGATATGCGAAAGGCATTGTCCGCATCATGAAGCGAAAGGAGCAGATCAGCGAAGCACAGGAGGGAGACATTATCGTTTCTACTATGACTACCCCTGACTTTGTTCCTGCAATGCAAAAAGCGGCGGCAATCATCACGGATGAGGGAGGTATCACTTGTCATGCTGCAATCGTTGCCCGCGAACTAAACAAGCCTTGTGTTATTGGAACAAAATTTGCAACTGAAATCTTGAAAGACGGTGATGAAGTGGGAGTCGATGCAGATAACGGGATTGTGAAAATTTTGTCTAAAAACAGTCTAATTTCTGGTGTTGATACTGAAAATTATCAGCATTTCGGAATGTGGAAGTGCAATCCGTTTGCCGAATATTTTTGGGTGTCTTGGTTCAATAAAGAATATCTACAAAAGCTTTCTATTGACATAAATGAGAGTGGTGTTCTTGTGCTTAATGGAGGACATTTCTTTGTGAAGAAGCCCGTTGTTCAACAAGCATTTCAATTTATTGAAGGGAAAATTAACAAAAAGGACATGGACTTTTTTGACGCTTTTGTCGATTTTGCGAATGATCTATATAGACAACCACTTAAGCGATCTGAGGATGCATTGGCTATTTCTGATGACAAGAAATTTGTGCTAGAAGTTGCATCTATTGGTAGAGAGTTTATGTTTTGTTGGTTCTTGGGATGGCTCTTCTGTGAGGTATACGAATCGCGTCTTGAGTCAGAAGCTATTACAAGTAATATTTCTGTGGAGAAAATTTCTGAATATATACCCCTCATCTCAACACCTCTCATGGGGCAACAGGAAAAATTACGCGAATTTAAAAAAGTTCTCATAGAAAAAGGTGTTTGGGAAAAGTTGAAAGAAGATTCAGCTCAGGCTGTCGAATCAGTAAAATCTAATGCTGACCTGATGTCTCTATTTGATAAACATCTTAAAGAATTCTCATGGATCCAAATGCTTAATTTCCTCGGGGACGATATTACTGTTGAAAATTTAATTGATCAGATGACACATCTTAACGACAAGTCAGAAAAGCACAGCGAGGGATTAAATACCCCCGAATCATTTGCTTATTTTGCTACGGTTGCATCTAGGTTATCTTATCTAAGGCAGACAGGGGCTGAGTATTTTTCTATCTACACTCAAATAGTTCTGCCAAGACTTAAAAATATAGCAAGCTCATTGGGTCTTTCGCATAGAGAGCTTTTAGAATTTTTACCCGAAGAAATCAATGCGCTTGTGGATAAAAATATAGTTGCATCAGAAATTATCGAGCGAAGAAAAAATGAGTCCTGGTGTGTATATGCAGACGAAGACTCGCATCTTCAAATTATTGATAACGATGACACGATTAAGGAGTTAGTAAATAAAATGACTCCAATCTTTGAGGAAAATAATGGTGTTATCAAAGGACAGGTTGGGAATAAGGGTATTGCTACAGGTAAAGTAAAAGTCATTCTTGCGAATACTGAATTCGATAAGATGGAAATTGGAGATGTGCTTGTTACGACAATGACAACCCCTGACTTTGTAATTCTTATGCAAAAAGCTAGTGCCATAGTTACTGATATCGGCGGTTTATTGTGCCATGCGGCGATTGTATCGCGAGAAATTAATAAGCCCTGTGTTATTGGTACTAAAAATGGTACACAGATTCTCAAAGACGGGGATATGGTTGAAGTGGATGCCAATAAAGGCACTGTAACTAAACTCTCATAACTATGACTACACTCACAAACATCTATTCTCGAGAAAAGACATTATTCTACTTCACTATGTGGAATGATTCAGATCGCAAGGGATATTCAGACTATCTTGGCTATACCGTCAAAAGTAATCTATTTATCGTAAAACCTGCTGGTCAAAAGGGTTCTGTTTGGTATGACCCAAATGAGCTTATCGAGATAGAACAAAAGACAAAGGCGTTGGTTGCAGATCAGTCATTCATTGAAAGTATGAAAAAACGTATTGATGAAGAATGGGTAATACTATTCCAGTACCTTAATAAAGAAAAAGTGGTATCTTCAGGGGAAGAACTTGAAGACTACTATGCACATCTTGTTAGTTGGTGGTCTGCAATGAATACTGCTTTTGGTATTCCCGACATGACAGAAGCCGATGAGACAACCAAACATCTTTTTCTTTCATATCGTACCGAATCAGAAAAATACACTGAGCAAATGAACAAGGTGTTCATCCAGTTCTGGAATAATACGTTCCCACAATATGCGGATATGGCTTTCTTTGTCTCACCAACCGAAGCCGTTAGGATTGCTAAGGGAGAACTACACTTGATTGAAGATATTTCCAAAAGAAAAAATGGCTGTATTTTCCTAAACGAAAATTTATACCCTATTGATCAACTCGATGTAATACTTGAACAAAACGATTTTGTGCTAGAAAAGGTGGAGGCAAATAATATTTCAGAAATCAAAGGATCTGTAGCATACAAAGCCGATCGTGTTGTAACTGGGAAAGCTCGACTTATTTCTGGATTTAAAGACATGCATGATTTTCAAGAGGGCGAGGTTCTTGTTACGGAAATGACCAACCCTGACTATGTGCCAATCATGAAATTAGCGGTGGCAATTGTGACTAATGAAGGCGGTATCACCTGTCACGCGGCTATCGCAAGTCGAGAGCTTAAAGTTCCTTGCGTTATTGGCACCAAGATCGCTACAAGTGTAATCAATACTGGTGACATGGTAGAAGTCGATACAAACACAGGTATCATTAGAATCATTTAACTTATGAAGCAATTCGAAATCCCTCAAAACAAGACTGAATCGCATGAGCTAAAGCCTGTAAAAATAGAACTTCATTTCTTTAGGCACTCAATAAAGGAAAGTAACGACGTAACACTTCCCGATGATGAATCTGTGAAGCTGTCACAGGCTGGCAAGAATCTTGCAATTGAGAAATCATTTGATGACGTTAATTTTTCTCAGGCAGTCGCATTTGGCTCTCCAAGAGTTCGTACTCAGGAATCGGCATTGTACATGATGACTGGAAACGAGGACGATATTACAGGAACAGAGACTTTGGAAGAGTTGAAACAAAAAATCAATCGCGACCTGCGAGTTGGTTCTAAGATTGGTATTGATGAGCGACTAAACTTTTCCGATAGCAACAATACCCCTGTCGGAAAAGCTCTAAATGAATCGTATGCTCGTGGCGAGTATGTAAAATTCATGGTTGAGCAAAGTGACAATCTTGCAAGGGAAACAGGTGATGAATCGGGTGCAAATTATTCAGCAAAAGCTGCTCAAATCGCAAAAATCATTCAGAAATATATTGGTATTGCCCCTAATTGGCAAAAACTTGTCTCAGACGAATCCAAAGGATACACAGATACGCTAGAGCGTTATATGGGGACACATGCAAGTATTTCTGAAGCATTCCTAGCCAAAGTAATTGAGATTACAGAAGGAGTAGAAGCTAGAAATAGTTTTATAGAAAAATATCCAAATGGATTTGATTATTTGCAAGGATTTGAGGCTGATATTGTGCGTGATTCAAATGGAGAGGTTTCAATAGAAATACGATTTGATATAGGAGGTGGTGAATTAACAAAAATATTATCTCTTGATGATCTATTAGAAATATCGAGATAAAAATATAGTAAACAAAAACAGCCTTATTTAAGGCTGTTTTTGTTTACTAGTTTCGACCCTTGTCGAGTGCTCGAACTAGCACTCGACTCTGTGAGCCTTCTCGCGATAGAACCTTTTGATTCATTACCCTATAAGATTATTTTTAATACTTTTACTATATAACAACGACCCTTCTCGAGCGTAGACTAAATACTTTACAAAATCTATAGTTATGATATAATATGGATAACAAACTTTGTAACTTAAAATATAAATAATGGAAATACTAAAGGAAATATCTGTAACCAGTGATGGAACAGACAACCGCGACTGGACGGCGCGTCTCAAACAAAAAGGTCATACTGTTGTAGAAGGAACTAACGATTGGCTTAAAATTGCACATATCTCCAAATATAAGATATTTGAGATTACTGACGGGGTAACGACTAACGTTGCTATAGTTAAATCAAAGGAACGACACAATTCTTATTTATCTTTTAAAGGAGTATCTGAAAAAATTGGGCTAAAGCAACCCAATGCTGAGATAGCATGCCTGCTGTGCGAAAAAATCACCAAAAATGATTTCCATGAAATGGGAGTCAGCAGGATTGTTATCATGCATAAGCCTTTCGAGAATGTTCATCTGCTAGAATTTTTTGTTTTAACAGTTGATGATAAACATTCAAAACCTATTTTCCATGTAGATCACTATGCTGGTAACGAGAACACCTTCAATAGTGACGATGAGGCTTTCGCTTTTGCCGTATGATGTCTCTAAGATTATTCTCTAAAGCTCGCTTAATTAAATATTAAGTGGGCTTTTTATTTTATAAATTTATGAAAGTCGCATATGAAAAGATTAAAAAGATCCTTTTCGAGCGCTCTCTAAAAGGTGTGTTTATTAAACCATATCCGAACCTATTTTCAAAACAAAGTATCCTAGC
>CAZJXT010000028.1:0-6608 GCA_964550225.1 uncultured Candidatus Saccharibacteria bacterium | reverse complement strand
CAAAACCATCGTAATAATTATTGCGATGATCAATAGTATTCCTCCGCCAATAAATAGGAATTTTTTCATAGATTAAGTATATCACATAGTTATTTTCACAAAAAAATACCTACTTCGCCCTTAAACGAAATAGGTATATAAAGTGCCTGTTGGGCGCACTAGTTTTTCTTGAAAACAATGACTCCCATACCACCAAGCTGATCTACAGGACCAACCTTGTAGATGCTCTCGACTCTGAACCCATAAAGAGACAGTTCTTCAATGAAAACACTTAAGGATACTTTCAAGTCACCGCGGTTGAAATTTTCTACAGATGCATCAACAAGACTTTTTACACTCAGTTTAATGTAATCAAACATGTTACGAATTTGGTTGTTAGACTCAAAATTGAGTCCACCTACTGATCCATAACTGTAGAACATTTGATTTATTACTCGAGCATATTCGTAAATATTTTCAAATGTTTTTTCTGTTGCTAATCCTGCAAACACTGTTCCTGAAAAGCAATCATCAATCAAATTTTTAGCTTCTTCTCTGGCTAATTCATCAAATCCACCCTTACGAGCCTCATCAATAATGTGCAGGTAAAATTTCGCAACATTCAGGATGCGTTCATCGTTACTCTCGTACTCTTTGATGAACTCATCGCCAATAATCAGGATGCCGTCAGGTTTCAATAAATCGAAACTTCTTTTTAGAAATTTTGCACGGTCTTCACCGTGAACATGATGCATAACTCCTTGCATGAGTATTATCTCAGCAGGAGGAATAAAAGAATTAACTGGTGGGTTCGCAAAATCTTCGCAAGTGAAATATCCTTGATTGCCGAACGGCTTACTATCTTTTGCAAACTGTATAAATGACTCTGATATATCCAACCCGTAAGTAAAATATTCAGGACCCAATTTGCCGATATTATGAGACAGTCTTCCGGGTCCGCATCCAGCATCAATGATATGTAAGGGTTCTATTTTTTGTTTACCCCATACACATTCTCTATACTTTTTAATAATATTGAGTATGTGTTGATCCGACTGTGGAATGTATTGATGGCCCTGCAAAGCGTCTATATAGACCTTTGGTGATACGGTTGTTCCGTAATCTTTGATTACATGATCTTTCATTGTTTTAAAGAGTTTTTGTTGTGAAAAAAATTTACTTCTATATACCAAAAAACCGCTGACTTGTCAACGGCCTCTGTTGGTTATTTCTTACTCAACACCATCACATTTGAAGTATCTCCAAGGATGAAGGTAAGGTTTCCATCAGCATCCATAGTCATTCGTGTTGCTTGCGCAAGACTGCTTGTGAAATCAGTCTCTTGAGATCCTTCACAATACATGAGCGTACTCATGAATGGTCCAAATGAAATGATTCCATCAGAACCAATTGTATATTCCCCACCAAATCCATTACAATCGGTTGTTCCAGAAACACGTCCATCCTTCCCAAACGTAATCGAGAACTTACCAGGTTTTGTTACAGGTACCACCCCATCGCCACCGATAATATTTTTCTCCCATACCCACGTTTGTCCCACAATGTCAGAAGTTTTTGGTGGAAGAGGACTTCCTGCTGGTAATTTCCCCATCACGCGTCCTGAACTTGCCCCTTCACACCCAACTCGTGCATAGGAAATTCGTTTGAAGGGTTTACTTGTATCTGGAAACAATCCGTCTTTATATTTATCAATCAACGGATATTGTAATCGATCAATTCCTGTAAGGCTTGCTTGATAAATTTCCTGTTCAGTATTTTTTGAACCTTCTACGGTGTACGCAAAAGCTACATTAATCGTATCTCCTGCCAAGGTTCCTGTAATCGTCCCTGTATACCCATTCGTCATATCAGGTCCTGATTGAGTACCGTGTTTCGTTCCAGTAACCTTTGTTCCCACAATCGTCATATCAATCAATTCATATGTGGTATACGGCGCATCAGGAGTTCCTTCATGTGAATACGTATAACATTGTCGCCCGTCTACAAGCGGCTTGATAGCTTTATTAGTTGAAGGTGTGACTATGATTGGATCAACGGAAAAATCTGTGGGTTTGTTTTGTGATTGAATAATAAAATAAATTCCAACGGCAATAATAATAGCAATAATAACCGTCAAACTGATGATGAGTGGTTTTTTCATAGATCAAGTATACCACAAGTAAAAAGAAACCCTTTCGGATTTCTCTCTCTAGTTACGCTTTCGTAAAAACTCGGTTCGTAAAATAATTCCTTTCATATTGTCATAGCGACATTCAATTTCTTCGATATCACCGGTCAATTTAATATTCTTGATCACGGTTCCTTTCTTGATCGTTAATTTTGTTCCACCAACTTTCAAGTCTTTGATCACAGAAACTTCATCACCTGATGCGAGAGGTTTTCCTTCACAGTCTACACACAATTCAATAACTTCATCTTCTTGATCAAAATCGTCTTCAATTTCTTCTAGGTTTTTATTCATGGTGATATGATAGCATATCTTATAGTTTCTTTTAATATTTCATTATACAAAAAAAGCCGTGTTCATTCCACGGCTTTTTAAATGTGTTCTAGTTAATAGAAAATCCTAAAGACATTGGATCGAGTAATACAGTATCTGCTTTTCTCTTTATACTATAAAAACATTTCTGAAGTAATGGAGAGTAAAGAATAATAATAGGAATGATTATTTCTGATTCCTGATTTTTTACGTGTCCAAAAATAGCCCAGTTATCTTCTTTTGAGGCTACAAAATTCATCATAAGAATAGAGATTCGTAAAAATACATTCTGATAATAATCTTCACCTGGTTCAACTGGAACAAGATCATTACTGTTCTTTTTATAAAAACCATCAGACATCTGCATAACCGTCTGAATTTGGATATTTATTTTTCCACGAGCTCCATTACTCAAGGAAACCACACCAGTTGCATACCCATCAGATAATCCTTGTTTAAACAAATCTTCATTTTCTTTCTCACAAATCTCCATAAGATTAAGACCTGATTGATCGAGAGTAACTTCAATAATTCCTTCCGTTAAAACTGAAACGTTTTCTGCCATATTGCTTTTTTTTGATTCGAAGCAATTATAACATCTATTTTAAATTAATCAAGTGCCATCTTTTTGTATCTTCCTCCGATATCACATCACCCCTACCCATGCGACGAGCATCGCGCTGTAGTTTACGAGCATGAACACCGGATGTGCCCATGATACACCATGAGTAAATTTCCAACCGGAGATTGGGAAAAATACCGGAGTCAAATAAAATCCGTTAGCGTGTGATGGAATATCAATCAGGATATGTAATGCCCAGCCCAATAATTCCCACCGTGGTCGTTTGTAAATTGCCCATACTATGCCAAATACCACGAGCCAGATGACGAGACTGTGGCTGTAGTTATAGAGTATTGGTGCAATGCCCGACGCGATCGTTTCGCGGCCATACTGAAATCCAGATCTACTCACCCAACCCCAGATACCAATGACAAAAGGAATAGTAAACGCAAAAAGGTCCGGGAATATTCCCCAGAATGTTGTCCAGGCTACTGATAATAACCGACGATGCATTTTCTCTTGCTTTCGTCGTGCGATAGTTGCCAGTACGTTAGTCCAGATTGCGTGCGCGAAGATGTCCATGGGGTTTATTATAACAAAAATAGCCGGAGGGGCTATTTGCGTAAATTTTCATCAAGTGTATTTCCTTGTTCGTCTTTCCAAGCAGTCCAACCATTAATAGGTCGACCTGCAAGTGTTGCTGCAGCTGCGCTTGGGCTTTTAAAAACGATGTCTTGGGTTAATTCATATGAGTCACTATCTTTTACTACGAGTTTTCCTTCCTGAATAAATCTCTCGCGAGCGGTTTTACTCCAACCACCAAAACTCTCTGTTTCTTGAATACGAGCAATAGATCCAGAAAAAACAATCATTGCCCCATCTCCTAATGCTTTTGCCTTTGCTGATACCCCATCAGCCTTTAGGTGATAAAATGTATTATCAATATAAGATTGTTCTACAATCTCGAATACTTCATATTGAAAAGCGCTGAGAATAAATCTAATATTTTCAAAATATTGATCCACGCTTACCTTTTGAAATTCTGACAAAGTATTTTCTTGGGGCTGTACCTTATTCTGTACAACCATTCGTTTTGCTTCACTTGCAAGTGTTGTTGCACGGTATTCTAGATATTTTACATCAGCACGATTCAGTCCGCCTGTGAAAATAATAGCCGTAAAATCGGAATAACACTCCTTGACAAAACATGTAATTAAATATAAATTGCTTACAAATCATTCTAAAAAACAACATTATGGAAAAATATTTGATCGATAAACACCTCATTTTAGGAATTGTGTTTACTAATTGTTGTATTGTTATTCTTTTCATCGTCTACATTCTCGAGTTACGTGCAAGATTTTTATCAATGCTACATTTAATAAATCAACTCGATGAAGCTGTTATAGTCAATAAGGATATCTTACCTTCTCAGTTTCTTTCAAATTTCAACACACTAGTTGTAGCACCGATTAATATGACGATTCGTTTTGTAAGCATGTTCGTTATCACAAACAAAAAACGCCATCGCCATGCGATAACACTACTAAAAGCGTTTAATTTTGATAAGAAAATGAATATCATTATTAATAAACAGTTACAAATAACGAAGACGAGTATTGATTTTGTAGAGTTTTATAATACTGTTTTTAATGATAACTATTCAACATCTACGAGCAATATTATTTCTGAATTAATCAATTCTGATATTCGTTATAAATCCAAGAACTGGAAAACGGTTGTCTAAATAAAAAAGCCTCACATGAGGCTTTTTTTAGTAAACAATTATTCTGCAATGATCCTATTACCAGGATTGGTAACCTTGGATTTTTTACGAACATCTTTTCGGAATCGTATTGCGGTACGATGCTCGTAATAATATTCAGCTTTTTTCTCCTTTTCGCTAAAAGCAGTAGCAAACTTAATATTCAATGGTTTTAATAATTCATATAAATTTGCGGGTGAAAAAACATACTCATCTACAGTATTTGGAAATGTCCAATAGAGACGCAAGCGTTTTTTCAAACGACCTTTGATATTAATAAACTCTTCCTCTTTTTCAACAAGATGTTTCAATTTTTTAGTTTGAGGATCAAGAGGTCGCAGTCGTAATATGTTTTTCATAACCAATGCATAAGCTACCATACGATTAAGCATTTGCTCGGTTGGTTTATGAAAATCTGATTTAAACACACGCACAAATAAACGCTTATCGTCACAGGTGATCATTACCCATGAAAGTCCTGGTGTAAGTAATTGATATCCAATAATTCCAGAATTAACAACAACACGATAACCATCATGATCAAATACATACATCTGTTGCGCATGATGAGTACCGGTAACTCGTTTCGGAAAAACTATTCCAAGCCGTTGGAATATTTTCTTTTTTTCTTGGATTGTCAATTTTATAAAACCTGATTTTTTCAATGTATTCTCAAACTTATTAATGAGTTGAACAGTCGTAGGTGTTTTTCTTGTTCTCATGATATAAAATTTTTTTAAAACAATAGCACATGTTGTGAATAATGTAAAGAGAAACCATTAGAGCTTTGTGATAATAAAAACCTCTCTGTTGTTAAGAGAGGCTTTATCATGTTGAAATTATTCTATAAAAAAATCAGGTGTGAGAGTTATTTGAATAATTGAACCAAGTGGTATTTTTACAGAACACATAGGAATAATTAATTCTTGTGTCTCCTTTTCAAAAAAATCATGCTCCAAGTATGCGCAAATAATATCATCGGTAATTTTTTCAAAATTATATCTTTCAAAAACCATGCGCAAATGCGTAACATTTAGTCCTTGATATCCCTCATGAATACATTTCAAATGATTTTGGTTCAAAAGAATTACTTGATCGAGAAAGTGTTCCCATGGGTAAAATTCATTTTCTGAAATATTATAATGATTTGCTCCAGAAACAACCATGAAAGGAATTCCGTAGCGGTGACGAAGAATTCTTTTGAATAGCTGATCAATTGATTCTTCATGTTTTTGATACTCAAAATAATCAAAAGGAGGAGTATGAAGTAATTTAATAACTAATTCAAAATCAACATTCGTTCTTTGTTTATAGAGAATTTCTTCAATTTCTCCGATGAGATATTCTGGGAAAATCAAAGGGCTTTTAATTTCCCAGCGCGTAAGCGATTGTTTTATTAAAGAAACTTCTAGATTTTCAGTTGTATACATAAACAAACTTTTTTTATGTATCGTACTCTTTTTATGAGCCAAGTCAATTATTATTGCAAATAACTCTCAAACCAAATCGCATGACACGTATACCCACCCGGATTCTTCTGCAAGTAATCCTGATGATATTCCTCAGCTTTCCAGAATTTGGTAAACGGTTCAAGGGTCGTAACGACCGGACCTGGCCAGCGTTTTGAGTCATTAACTATTTTAATAAAATCCTCGGCATGACCTGGATGATTTTCATAGGTTGGATTCTCATTTTCCCCGCCCGTATATCCCGCATCAATAGTCAAAACACCTGGTTGCGTGCGCATCAGGTCCTCGAGTCCCCAAAAACATCCTCCTGCTAAGTATGCGTGCTTGATCATA
>CAZJXT010000027.1:0-6949 GCA_964550225.1 uncultured Candidatus Saccharibacteria bacterium | reverse complement strand
TTTTGGCAGGAGGAAATGGCTGGCTTGCGGATAAAACACGCGAATTAGGTTTTGAGTATATTGAAAATCCTTATTTTAAAAATAGTTTTAATCCGATGAATGCGGTTCGTGCGGTATTATTTTGTCGTAATGAAATTAAAAAATTTGCACCTACGGTGGTGCACGGGAATAGTGGAGCAGGAGGATTTTTTGTACGACTCGCGAGTATTGGGTTACCTGTAAAAAAGATTTTTACAGCTCACGGGTGGAGTTTTACCGATGGGGTGCCATTCGTACGTAAACAAATTGCTCGCATGGTAGAAATTGCAATAACAGGATTCACAGATCATATTCTTTGTGTTTCTGAAAATGATGCGCGACTAGCGTATAAAAACTTGTTTGGAGTAAACAATAAAATTACCGTAGTGCACAACGGGGTACCTATTCCAGTATTAATCGCACAGCCAGGACATACCGATCACATCGAATTATTATTCGTAGGGCGATTAACTGCGCCTAAAATACCTGTTTCAATTATTGAAGCATTGGGACGATTACCTGAGACTATGCGCAATATTTTTTCATTACGCATTGCAGGGAATGGGGAACAGGAGTCGTTATTACAAACAGTTCTTGAAAAATATGGATTAGAAAATCAAGTAGTTATTAAATCTGTTCCTACAGAACAGATGACACAGCTCTATCAATCAAGTGATTTGTTTCTATTGCCAACGCAATGGGAAGGCTTCCCAATGACCATTGTTGAAGCTATGGCATGCGGGTTACCTGTTGTTGCCAGCAACGTAGGGGGAATTGCTGAGGCTGTAGATGATACCGTTGGGCAATTATTAACCAAAGGGAATGAGGTTGCGGAACTACAGGTACTCTTTGAAAAAATAGCGATTGATAAACAGTGGCTTACAACGCGCGGGCACGCTGCGCGTGCCCGCGCGGAAAAAGAATTTTCCGCAGAATCAATGTGTAAAAAAATCTGGACTATCTATGAACAATAATGCTCAACATATTTTAATTATTTCAACTACCTATATTCCATTTATTGGAGGGGCAGAAATTGCTATAGATGAAATCACAAAACGCATTTCATCACATGATGCTGTTTTTCATATGATCACCTTGAGATTTGATAAGAGTCTTCCGCGGTATGAACAAATCAATAATGTCCACATTTATCGTATTGGGTGGGGAATACATCACCCAAAGGTTTCGGAGTCATTACCGCTATTTTTAGGATTGCAAAAAATATTCTTTCCCATCATTGCCTTGCCTAAAGCATTCTGGTTGATTGCAAAGAAAAACATTCAAACGTATTGGTTGATGTTGATGAATACTACAACATTGATTTGGTATTTCTTGCCCAAGAAAAAAACAATACTTTCATTACAAGATGGCCGAACGATTGCGGAACATTTTTCATCAAAACTATTAAAAATATTGAAGCCATTGTTTATCTATATCTTGAAACATATCGATCATATACAAGGAATCAGTCAATTTATTGTTCGTGATGTGGCAATATATCGTCACCAGAATACCGTAATGATTCCGAATGGTGTGGATATAGAAAAATTTACACAATCAGTTTCAATCGAAACCATTAGTCGCATACGATCAGAATACGGATTTTTACCAAGTGATAAAGTGGCAATTACTATTTCTCGACTGGTTCCATCGCGTGGGGTAGAGGATAGTATTTTATCACTCACATATTTACCCGCACATTATAAGTTGCTCATTGTAGGTGATGGTCATTTGAAAAAAAATCTTGAACAATTAGTAGAACAAAATAATCTGTTCGATCGAGTTGTTTTTGCAGGAATGAAATCTCATAATGAATTAATTCCCGTCATGAAGTCATGTGATGTATTTGTTCGAGTGTCTCAATATGAAGGGATGGGGAACGCCTTTATTGAAGCAATGGCCGCAGAGTTACCCGTTGTTGGAACTGCGGTTGGCGGAATTGTAGATTTTTTGAAACCGGGAGAAACGGGATTTTTCTGTGAGTCAGGAAAACCAGAAACGGTTGCACAGGCAATTATGAGATATGAAGATGATACTATAAAAAATCAGATTATCGATAATGCAAAAAAATATATTCAAGAAAAATATTCGTGGGACACGATTGCTCGAGATATGAAGCAGTTATTGACAAAATAGCATATATATGCTATTTTTAGTTTAAATCAAAAAACATTTAAAATGAAAAAAATTACAGAGTTATTAGAAACATTTTTGGGACATATCATCAGATTTTATCTCGGAATAAGAAATTTTTACCAATTGAACCACGATGAAGAAAAAGCGCAACAGGGGTATGAAAAAACCTTAAAAAAACAGAAACGCTTCCTTCTTGTTCAGATGAAAAAACAATTCTTGCATTGATTGGACCAACAGGTTCTGGAAAAACTTTTTTATCTCGCATTATTGCAAAAGCAGGCGGTGGTTTAGTAGTTACTGCCGATGATATTCGTATTGCATTAAGAAAAGAAAATCAGAGTTATGAAAAAGTAGTTCCAATTACTGAAAACATTACAAAATACTATCTAAATCATTATAAAAAAGTGATTCTAGATTCTGATTTTAGCGATTGGAAAAAACGGGCTCTTATACGAAGTTTTGCTTCACGATCAGGTGCAAAATTAATTTTTGTGCAAGTTATCTGTGATTATGATGTTATTGCCGGGAGAGTGTTGGCAGATCAGTATTCTGAGACAAAAAACCAGTTCTTTCACGGAGCATCTTGTCTTTGGCAAGGAGATGATCATGGGAAGGTGGTAAAATTACGTGAACTTTGGCGTAATACACCCAACCATTTTGCTTGGTCAAAAAGCAATCAGATGGGGGGGAGTTGGAAACCAAAAAAAATCTCATGTGCCTCAATTACTATTGACACAACAGAAGGAGTTAAAGTAGAAACGATTAAAAAACTGTTTTAATGAAAAAGCCTCGTTTTCGCGAGGCTTTTTTTATGAAAAAAATAGGAAAAATGCTATAGTAGGCATATGAAAATCTTGTTTGTAACACCTCTGTATCCACCAGAAATTGGGGGTCCTGCGACCTATGCCAAGCTCCTTGTGAGTGAGTTGCCAAAACACGGACACCAGGTTACTTTGATTAAATTTAGCGACGTGAAGCGGTTTCCCTCAGGAATTCGGCACGGGATTCTTTTTTTAAAAATTCTCTGGAAGAGTTTTTCACATGACATCATTTTTGCACAAGACATGTTCAGTGTAGGGCTACCATCAGCACTTGTCGCACTAGTTACCAGAAAGAAATTTCTGGTTCGAGTTCCAGGAGATTATGCTTGGGAACAAGGATGTGCGCGCTTAGGGGTTACTGATTCAATTGATGTATTCCAAACAAAAAAATATGGATGGAAAATCGAATTATATAGAACGATTCAAAAATTTATTGTACGTACCGCAGATCAGGTAATCGCACCGAGTCGTTATTTTGCTGACGTAGTCAACCGATGGGTACTTCCGAAAAACGCACCCGTGATTGCGATGTATAACGGTATTGAAATAAATGAAATAACGCCGTTTCAAAAAAAAGATTATGCAGTGGGCGATGTAAAGAAAATTATTTCTGCAGGACGTATGGTTCCATGGAAAGAATTTAAATCATTGATTACATTATTGACTCGACATAGCTCATGGACACTTACATTGATAGGTGATGGTCCAGAAAAAAATACGCTGCAAACATATGCACAAAAAGTAGGTGTTTCTGAAAGAGTTTTTTTCAAGGGATCAATGCAACAAACAACTCTTTGGGAAACCGTTGCGGCATCTGATGTGTTTGTATTGAATTCTTCATTTGAAAGTTTTTCATACCAAGCCGTTGAGGTGATGGCACTCGGGGTTCCATTGATTACAACGGACGCATGCAATATGCAGGAAATTGTAAAAGATCAAGAATCAGGAATTATTATTCCAGCAAAAAATGACGAACTTCTCGAGAGAAATCTCGTTTACGTGTTAGGAAATGATCAGTTACGAAAAAAGATAGGGCAAGGTGGAATCACACAGTCACAGATGTTTAGTAAAGAAAAAATTATCGAAACAATAATCAAGGTATTAGAAAAAATAACAACAACATTATGATTGTGCTTAGTTTTGGATCAGAACGAAAATTGTTTTCGAAGAATCCGACATCGGATCGAATTATTCGACTTGGGAAATCATTTGAGCAATATCACATGGTTGTTTTTACATTACGAAAAGATGCTTTTTCTCAAACAGTTTATGACAATATGGCGGTGTATCCAACTCAGTCTATTTCAAAAATCATGTATTTATGGGATGCGTTTTGGATTATGATGAGTGTTGCAAAAAAACTATCTCCACAAGAGAAAAAGAAAACAATCATGACCGTCCAAGATCCTTTCGAGTCAGGATTTGTAGGACTACTGATTGCAAAATTTTTGAAAATAAAATTTCATGTGCAAATCCATACAGATTTATTTTCTCCATTTTTTAAAAATACTTGGATGCAATATGTACGTATGATGATTGCTCCGGTGGTAATACGATATGCAGACGCACTACGGTGTGATTCTCAACGCATGGTGACTGGAATTCAAAAAAGATCATGGAGTCATGCACCGATTGATGTGTTACCTATTTATATTGATACTCAAAAATATTATCAAGACAGTAGTTCTGAGGATCAACTTCACGCATTATTTCCACAGAAGAGAATTATTTTTTTGATAGCATCGCGACTTGAACCTGAAAAAGATCTAGGCAACACCGTTACCGTTATGAGTGAGCTAATAAAAAAATATCCTGAGAAAATAGGATTAGTTATTGTTGGATCTGGATCATGTGAGACATCCCTAAAAAAACAAGTCATTGAATCTGGTTGCCAAAAAGATATTCTATTTATTCCATGGACCAATGATTTGCCTGCGTATTACCGATCTGCAGATGTGTTCATGATTACTTCATTATTCGAAGGATATGGATTAACGATCACAGAATCATTGCTTTGTGGAACTCCGGTGTTAGCAACAGACGTTGGGGTTGCTCCTGAAGTTCTCATAACAGACACAACCGGTTGGATCTGTGAACCCTACAATAAAGAATCTCTTCGAAAAAACATTGAGGATTTAATGCTTCATCCAGAAAAAATAGCCCAGGCAAAAAACCGTCTCCGCGAACATCCTTATATTCATCCCTACGCACCATTTGAAACGTATCAAGAAAAATATCTTGCAAATTTGAAACAAGTTTTTGATTAATTTATTTATTATGAATCTTCTTATTTTGACACAAGTCGTAAATAGTAATGATCCGGTCCTTGGATTTTTTCATGGATGGATTATTGAATTGTCTCAAAACTATGAACACGTTTCAGTTATTTGTTTGTATGAAGGAAAACATGATCTTCCAAAAAATGTGCACGTGTTTTCCCTTGGGAAAGAATCTGGAGTTTCTCGTTTCAAATATGTAACTAAATTTTTTAAAACCATTTGGAAATTACGAAACGAATATGAATCAGTTTTTGTACACATGAATCAAGAATATGTCTTGTTGGGAGGATGGTTATGGCGACTGTTGAATAAAAAAATAACTCTGTGGCGTAATCACAAAATAGGATCCTGGAGGACAATTCTTGCGGGGAAAATAGCACATACGGTCTGTTATACGTCGACAGCTTCGTATACAGCGTCTTTTCCAAATGCGGTGATGATGCCAGTAGGAATTGATGAAAATCTTTTTCATACGGTTCAAAATATCGAACGAAAACAAAATTCGTTTTTATACGTAGGACGTATTTCACCGATCAAAAACCTTGATGCAATGGTTGATGGATTTATAGCATTGTGCCATACCTATGCAGATACCCAAAGCATGTTTACCTTGGTTGGTCCTGCTGATAGTACGCTCGATAAAAACTATAAAAAAAATCTTGAGGAAAAAATTATCTATGCAGGACTATCTGATCGCATAACCTTTTTGCAAGCCCAAGCACCAAGTGAACTTGCTGAATTGTATAATCGTTATATGTATTGTCTTAATTTTACTGAATCGGGAAGTTTTGATAAAACGATCTGGGAATCAGTATTCTGTGGATGCATTCCCATTGTGTACAACACTGGATTTCTTGATGAAATTCCACAAGAAACACGACGCGCTATTGAAATTAAAAGCTTAGATGTTCATCATGTTGCACAAGTACTCCATAATAGCGTACAGCATGATCAGAGGGGTATTGTAGAACATCTAATGAGTGTTGGAATACGTCATAGCCTCAAAAGTCTTGTTGAGAAATTAGTGAACATATTATGAAAAAGTTATTATTTGTTATTAATAATTTAGGAGTAGGGGGGGCAGAGCGTCAAATCGTTGATGATGCTTTAGCTTTTTCAAAAAAAGGTTATCAGGTAACGTTTTTAACGTTGCGTAATGAATTTGAAAAAAGTATTATACAAGAAATACAAGGAGCAGAAATTCAGATTAAGAAAATTGTATTTAAAAATATTTTTGACATATCAGCACACAGAACATTTATCCACTGGTTACAACAAGAACAATTTGCGGTAATTATTTCACATCTCTGGTTTGCAAATACGATTGTGCGTCTTGCTGGTATTGTAGTAAGAAAACAAAAAATAATGTGTTTTGAACAAAACGTATATGACAACTTAAAAACATGGAAAATGTTTTTAATAGATAGAATATTACAATATTATTGCTATAAAATTTTTGCTGTATCATCAACAGTAAAAGATTCATTAATTCGACATGGTATCCAATCACAGCGAATTGAAGTACTTCACAACAGTGTTGATTTAGACAAATACCAAAAAGCAGAAAAAATGATCATTTCTAATGTTCCCGCAGACGCGTTTAAATTTTTATTTGTAGGAAGACTCATTTATCAAAAAGCGGTAGATATACTATTACAAGCATTCGCACAGGTTCCAAAAGGGGTATTGCTCATT
>CAZJXT010000026.1:0-7241 GCA_964550225.1 uncultured Candidatus Saccharibacteria bacterium | reverse complement strand
GAAACATACAAAAACAAGAGATTATTCTTATTGTTGCTTATTTAGCAAACAGTCGAGGAATTGGGTTTCAGGGAAAACTTCCTTGGGAAAATACTCCTATTAAATCTGACATGAGTCGTTTTAAAAAAGAAACCCTGAACTCGACCGTTATTATGGGAAAAGATACTTGGTTATCGTTACCAAAAAAATATCGCCCTTTACCCGAACGTCAAAATATTGTTGTCAGCAATACACTTGATCCTCACACACTGCCAAAAGGTGTAGAGCTCGTGCACAGCGTTGACGAAGCATTAAGCAAAGCTGTTCATGAAAAAATTTTCCCTATTGGCGGTGTTAAAATGTTTGAAGAATTTATGACAAGAAATCTTGCACATAAAATACTTGCAACGATTGTATATTCCGACTTGTTAAAATATGATAGAGTTTTTCCAGAAATTGAAAAATCTTGGAAAAATGTATATCAAAGCTCTCCTACTATTGACCCATCAAGTAAATTAAAAATTCAATTCTGCTCTTTCTTAAACTCTGAAAATTTCCATCCTAGCTATTATTCTGGAGGATACACCGATGAAGGTACTGAATAATTTCAGTAACAAAAAGCCGCATGTTCATGCAATGCGGCTTTTTTAGCGAACTTATTTAATCTCAATCCCCATTGATCGTGCAGATCCTGCTACAATTTTTTTCGCAGCTTCTACGTCACGAGCATTAAGATCTGGAAGTTTAATAGTAGCAATTTCGGTAAGCTGAGCATCTGTAATAGATCCAGCTTTTTTCTTTGCATTGATTCCTGATCCTTTATCTACTTTTGCAAACTTTTTCAAGAGTGCTGATACTGGAGGTGTTTTGATAACGAAATCAAATGATCGGTCATCGTATACATTCATTGCAACAGAAACCATTTCTCCCATGTTTTCACGGGTCATTCCGTTGAATTGGTTTACGAATTCTCCAATATTTACTCCGGCTTGTCCCAATACTGGTCCAAGTGGTGGAGCAGGTGTTGCTTTTCCTCCAGGAATCTGGAGTTTCAAAGCTTTAATTAATTTCTTTGCCATAGTTTTTATATAAATATTAATTCAAGATTCGATACGTGAAGCGTGTATCGGTTAAATAATCTCGAAAGCGTAACAAAAACAAGATAGCATTTTTATGCTATCTTGTCAAAATATAAAAGTGCTACATCTTACGCACCTGCGCAAAGTCGAGCTCGAGCGCTGTTTCTCGTCCAAACATATTTACCATGACTTTTACTTTTCCTCGATCTTGATCTACTTCTGAAACCGTTCCTTCAAAATCCTTGAACGGACCTTCGTTGATCATTACCAAATCTCCAGCAACAACCATGATGGTGTGTTTTGTTTCATCTTTTTTCATACGACTAAAAATGAAATCAATTTCTTGTTGCGACATAGGAACGGGTGTGGTTCCTGCACCTACGAAACCAGTTACTCGGGGTGTATTGCGTACAACATACCACGAATCATCGGTCACAATCATATCTACTAATACATATCCTGGATAAAACTTTTCATCAACTTCTTGTCGTTTTCCATTTTTAACCTTGATTACTTTTTCTGTAGGAACCAATACATCAAAAATTTTATCTTGCATTCCGAGAGATTCTACACGTTGTTTGAGGTTACGTTCTACAGCATTTTCATATCCTGCATAGGTATGAATTGCATACCAATGACGATCTTGTAATTCTTGTCGTGCCATATAATTACGCGATAATAGTTTTAAGAACCCATGCAAATAATGCATCAAAAAGTCCCAGGTAATAACCGACGAGAACGGCTACAACGATTACTAATGTTGCGTGTCCGAAAGCTTCATTTGTTTTTGGCCAAACAATTTTGCCAAATTCTGTTTTAAGTCCTGTGATAAATGTTTTCATAATTTTTTTTTGGTTCTTTTAAAACCCCTCGCGGGGCCTGATAAAAGTAGAATACTCTATTTCGTTCTTTAGGTCAAGTTTATACTTGTATGTGTTTTGCACAGCGACATCCGTGAGGTTTGATATGCTCATCAAAATATTCTTTCCCATAGTCATAGAAAAGCTCCTGTCCTGCCTCGATATTTTTCTTGGCAAGAATCCAAATGCGGCCATTTTTTACTTCCGCTTCACAGTTCGCAATAGGAACACAGGCATGGTTTACATATCGTGCAATATTTTTTCGAGTAGTACCATCAATTGTCCATTTTGAATTAATCTCAAAAAGATACTTCCCTCCTCGGCGATCAGCCTCATCTGCAGTAATTTTTTCACCAATATATTCAATAATTTTTGATCCCTTTTTGATAGGTTCTCCTGCAAAGAGTCCAAGTCCTGCAATAGATTTTTTTACATCAAGTTTATAAACGGGTAGTTGTGATTTCATGAATAATATCTTATCTAATATTAATGATGGTGTCCATGTCCCCCATGCGCATGACTATGCCCATGATCCATTTCTTCCAAAGTCATTTTTTTACCTTTCAAATCTTTTAAGAAAATTACCGCAAGCCATGTAGTAATCGGCACCGTTAGAATTAAACCAATAGAACCCAATATAGTTCGCAAAATTTCAGATGCAAATACCTCCATATTAATTAATTCACCAGGGGTAGCATATGAGGTTGCGAAATACATCACCGATGGCAATGCCACTCCAACATAAGCCAACACCAGCGTGTTTACTAACGCTCCTACGTGTTCCTTTCCAACACGAATAGCACTCGCAAATATTTCTGATTTTGAGAGATGTGGAGCAACTCCATATAACTCGCGTACGACAGCAACTTGGGTAATAGAAATATCATCCAACACTCCAAGCATTCCGATCATAATACTTGCTAAAAAGAGCCCTACGAAATCAAGCTCACCTCCTGTATTAAAATTAAGATACACCGATTCATGAGCTGAGAAACCAGTAATATGACTTACTTGTACCGCAATGAGCGCAAGAATTCCTGTAAAAATAACCGCACCTACTGTTCCTGAAAAAGCGATGAGTGATTTACGATTAAACCCATGTGTAAAGAAAATCGCGAAGAATAAAATAGCTGAGGAGATTCCTGTTGCGGCAAGCACCGGAGAAAACCCTTTCAAGAGTAACGGAATCAACACAAAGAAAATTGCCAACACACTGACCCCAAGTGATACCAATGACCGCAATCCCTGCATACGACCTAAACCAATAACCAATCCTACGAATAGGAGAAAAAAGACAACAAGGGCTGGGCGTCGTTCAAAATCAGATACAGCATATGATCGAGCACCATCAAAATCTTCAGCTTCACGAACAAAAATAACATCTCGTTCTTTCATAGGAAAAAAGTCATTTTGAAATTTTATAACTTCCCCCTTCCGATCACCTCGAATAATCTTAGCCTCAACTTGTTGAACTATTGCACGTGCTGAATTACCATCAATAAATTCTTCTTGTTGTGAAACAATTTCAGTTACGCGTGCTTTAAGTCGCGCGATTTCTATACCTGAACCTTGATCAGTATTTTGCGCAAACACATTAACCAATCCATATCCTGAAAAGATTACGATACTACTGATTATAATAAAAAATGTTTTCTTCATGGATTATTAGTATAGCATACATAAAAAACCCTTTATTGATAGGGGTTTTTATGTATGCTACTGCGCTTTAAACTTATTCAAAATTTCTTCTTCAATGTCAGATCGATCGCGCCCATATTTCAAATATGATAATTGTTTTACCTTATCTACCTGGTCTGGATTTCCATCAGGACAATAACCATCATACACCGTGTTCATATTAAACGCACTTGCAGGTCGTCCATTTACCAACATACTCACAATACCTTGGGCATTATCAAGTTTCAAAATATCATCTTTTGAAAACTGTGGTGAGATACGAGGCTCAATAGCTTTTGCATCATCATCATTAATACGGAAAATACACATTGATCCTACGTTTCCAAATACCGCACCTTTAATAAAATCAGGAAGTTGCCCTAAATATTGATGGGTCAT
The DNA here is from genome assembly GCA_964550225.1 of uncultured Candidatus Saccharibacteria bacterium. Lineage (GTDB taxonomy): Bacteria > Patescibacteriota > Minisyncoccia > Phycocordibacterales > UBA1006 > CAIXMG01. Next base: position 3,247 of record CAZJXT010000026.1, on the reverse strand, counting down.
ATTTAATGACAATTTATATTTTCGAGCTTCTGATAATATTGCAGATACAGAATCTGTCACAATATTTTGGAACTCATCCATATATACATAAAACGGTGGAAACTGTGAAAGATCTGCTGAATCAGCACGCGACATAGCCGCCATTTGCAATTTTCCTACCAGAATCAACCCGATAAGTGATGCATTTTTTTCTCCCAATAATCCTTTTGAGAGATTTACCAAGAGAATTTTTTTCTTATCCATTACATCACGGAAATTGAACGCTGATTTTTCTTGGAGTACTACCGGTCGCATAAATTCATTTGAAATAAAATCATCAAATTTTCCAGAAATATACGGCACAAAGTTTTCAAGTCCTTGATCTCCTGTTGTTTTTTCTGCAGCTTTCCAGAATTCAATAATTAATGGATCTTTGCATTTTGATAATTTCATATCTCGAAAATTTTTATCAGCCAATACACGAGTGATTTCCATCAAAGTATTTCCTGATTCAGGATCAGACATTACTAATAATGCTGAGTTACGGAAATATTGTCCAAACATTGCACCTCCCTGAGCCTTCATATCAAACAATTTATCAAAAATTCCAAGGAGTTCTGAAATCACTAATGATTTTTGTTGGGGTCGTGTAATGTCGTATTCCAACATATTTAACCCCATGGGACGATCAATATAGGATGGATCAAAATAAATCACATCATCCATTCTCTCGGGTGGAATATTTGCAAGAATTTTTTGAACATCAGTTCCATGTGGATCAATGAAACAACATCCATCTCCATTTTTAATATCTTGAATAATCATTTTCAAAAACATCTGTGTCTTTCCTACACCTGTTTGCCCAATGGTGTAAAAATGTCTCAAGCGATCTTCGGGTTTGAAATGAATCGGTGTTAATTTCCCTCGAAATTCATTATATCCTAACAAAATCCCCTTATCTTCCATATCCATCGGCGCAGGAGCGGTCCCAGATTTCGCTTGTTTGAGATATGGAGAATCTTTTGTTCCTGCAGGAAAATGAATCATTGTAGCTAATTCATGAAAATTTAGGTGCAAGAGTTCTTTTTGAGTAATTGCACGATATGCAAAATTATGGAAGAACTCCATAAGAGATTCTGATTTCACTGGTTGAAAACGAATTCCATTTCCTGCGGTATTTGTAAATTGATAAAACGCTGATTCTAAATCGCGCACAATCGATTCTGCTCGAGGCTGATTTTCAGCTGATGCAATAATACGAATGGTTATTTCACAAATTGTTGATTTTAATTTTTCAGTAATACTTTGTATTGCAATCTCATCAACATATTTTGTTTGTTTTGGTTCATCTTTTTTATTCTCATCAGTTTTCAAATCTGACGATGTTAAAATATTCCAGACAGCTTTACCCCAAGCCTTTCCTTCGGCTGCAATCTCATGAAGTAATTCATCATTGATATCTTTCATTTTTTCTCCTTTACGCAACCGATCAAGAACTTTCCCATATTGGGTAATATAACGATCTCCTACTGGACGAATGATGAATTGTAATGATGCACCCTCTCCTTGTTTTTTTAATTTTGAAAAAACATTGAGCATTACATCCAAAGGATCGGTATCAAATTGATCATAGGTTTTAATTGTCATCATGTCTGACGATGTTGATTTTGCAAATGATCCTGCAGCACCCCCTGTTGCATTAAAAATATTATAATCATTCGTTATTTCTTCAATTTTTGCATCAGCATACAATCCTAAAACTACTTTTTCTAAAAGATCTCCTCGAGAACGTGGAACACACACATAAAAAATTACATGTTCTGAATCATTAGAAAGAGCAATTTCTAAGGTATACCAATTCTGTTCTGGATTTCCAGCAGGACCAATAGCCTGCATTCCGGCATAAAACTGTTCCATGAGCCCAGTCAGATCCTTGAAACTCTTTCCAGAATTTTCATCAGGACGAGGAAGTGTTATTTCAAACAATCGAACATTAATCTCTTTAAATAATTCTGTATTTGTTTTAAGTCCTGGAATTTCATGATAGGTTGCCAAATATTGTACCAAGAATCGATAGAAGTCATCTTCGATGTGCGGACTATTCATATTGCGTACTACCTCAAGAGCGTTTTTAATACCCTTTTCCATCATAATCGTCATCAATTCACCCGTAGTATCATCATGGGTTTCTGGTTTTAATTTTAATACTACTCCCTCGATTTGTTCTTGAGACATTGTTTGCTGTGGGTGGAGTACTTCTTGAGATGGAACTGCTTTATAAGTATCAACAAGATTTTTTGCAAGATCTTCTTTTGTAACTTCTAAAGATCCTAATTCTTGCTCCTTTTGTTTTAATTGTTCACGCAAAAACGCAACTTCTTGTTCAGCAGTTTGAAATTGAACATTTTTATTCTGAAAAACTCCTTCGAATATAGACTGCATAATTACTTATCATTATATACAAGTTTAAATAACAAAAAAAGCCCGCGAGTTGCGAGCTTTATTTAATACTAAATTGTTCTGTATGATCACACTATTTTTATACCTTACTACTTGTCCATTTTGCGCAAAATAAGCGCGAGTATAATTGCGATTGCAATTAACACTATAAGCGTTGGGACACCTACACCTAAAAAGATGTTGATGATTTTTTGTATACTCTCATCAAAATTTTCCGGTTTAGGGAAATACGTTTGAGTGAGAAGAATTAATAATAATGTCTTCATGGTTAAAAAATTTTGTTTTAAATAACATTAAAAAACCTCGCTAACAACATAGAAGGTTTTATCTATTTTGTCAATATCTCATATCCCGTATCGGTAACCAATACGGTATGCTCAAAATGAGCTGATGGTTTCCCGTCTTTTGTTACTACGGTATATCCATCGTTGAGAATTTTCACATATTTCGTTCCGAGATTCATCATAGGTTCAATCGCAATAGTCATTCCTGCAACGAGTTTTTCTCCAGCTCCTGGTCTGCCATAATTAGGAATGTAAGGATCCTCATGAATATGGCGCCCTACCCCATGTCCTGAAAAACCATCTACGATTCCATATCGCTTGTTGATAAATTGCTCAATAGCATGTCCAATGTCCCCCGTGGTATTTCCTGGTTTTACTTGCTCAATACCGACATATAATGATTCTTCAGTAATCATAAGTAACTCATTTAGTTCTTTAGAAATTTTTCCTACTGGAACAGTAATTGCAGCATCGGTGAATACTCCATTATGATGGACTCCAATATCGAGAGAAATAATATCTCC
>CAZJXT010000025.1:0-7364 GCA_964550225.1 uncultured Candidatus Saccharibacteria bacterium | reverse complement strand
AACCCGCGCATGTCGGTTTTGCAGACCGAAGCGTTACCACTTCGCCACCACGCCTTGTTTCACACCCCTTGTGTGAAATATCATATATTATTTTTCATCATTTCGCAATAACTCATCAACCAATTGACGATTTTTTTCTCCATTGTCGAGACTAAACCGAAGCCAAGGAACAGCTCGAATTTTTGATTTTTCTTGTACAAAGTGACGAATATCGTCTTGATGACGTTTCAAAAAATCCATAGCAATAGGCTCTGCTCGTTCGGGAAGAATTGACATAAATAACACAGCACGTTTTCCATCACTCGAAATTTCACATCGAGTAATAGTTACTAATGACATACGTGTTGCTTCTCGAGTAATATACTCGGCTACATATTTTTTAATTTCTTTTTCAAGTGATGCTTGGTGTGACATAAATTATTTGATTTCTACTTTAAATGTTTCAATAATATCTCCCGGAAAGATTTCTTCTTTGCATGATAATTGCATTCCAAATTCTTTTCCTTGATCAACTGATGAAACAGGAGATTTGGCAGATTGTAATTCTTCGATGGTTCCTCGTGTTATTTCAACACCTGCGCGTAATAATTTAAATGATTCTCTTTTTGAAAGAGTTCCATAAACAACGTTTCCACCAGCAACGCATCCTGATTTTGTACTACTAAATACTTTTAAAATTTTTGCCTGTCCTAAAACAGTGTCGACTTCTTTACGAGGGCGACGTGCTTCGCGTTCGATTTCTAACCATTCAGTAAGTTTATAAATAATATCAAATGTTTTAATAGTAATGTGTTCAATATCATTCATGTCTGGGACATTTTTTTCAATAGCAACATGAAATCCAAGAATAATTGTATTTTTATCAGAAAGTGCAAGCTGTGCATCGGATTCGTTAATAGAACCAACATCTTTCTTAATAATTTTAAAGAATACCTCTTCGGTTGATAGTTTTTGAATTTCACCCTCAATCGCTTCAGCGGATCCAAAAACATCTGATTTAATAATGATAGGAATAATTTTTGTACCTTCATTTATTTGAATAATATTTTTTGCTTCAAGTTCTTGAAAAACGTGTTTTGCTTCAGTAACGAGAACCTCTGCTTCTTTTTTAGTTGCAACTGTTGAAAATTGTGAACCAATACGAGGAAGAGTTGAAAAACCAGTCATACGAATAGGTGATGAAAATGTCGCTGATTCTATAGGTGCTCCTTGAAAATTTTCAATAATACGAGTTCCTGTAAAAGCATCATCAACCACAACAAATTGTCCCTTATGAAGAGTTCCATTTTTTATAATCAAGGTTGCTGAGACTCCTCGTTTTTGATCCATATTTGCTTCGACAACAAATCCACTTGCAAATGCTTCAGGGTTTCCTTTAAAATCTTCAAATTCAGCAAGGAGTAAAATTGTTTCCAAGAGCGTATCAATACCTTCTCCTGTTTTTGATGAAATAGGAACACAAGGAATTGATCCTCCATATCCTTCAACATAGACACCGTGCTCTAGTAATTCAGATTTTATTTTTTCAACATTGGCGTTAGGTCGATCGATTTTTGTGATAGCTACGATATACGGAACAGTGTTTTGTAAAATAGTTTTAATAGACTCAACCGTTTGAGTCTTCACGCCTTCTTCTGCAGAAACAATTAAAATAGCAATATCTGCAATCTGTGCTCCTCGATTACGCATATGAGAAAAAGCCGCGTGTCCTGGAGTATCAATGAAAGTTATTTTTTTTATAATACCTTCACTATTAGGACGCTCTACTTCATAAGCCGCAATGTGTTGAGTAATTCCACCTGCTTCACCGGCAACAATATTTGATGCGCGAATATAATCAAGTAGAGAACTTTTTCCATGATCAACATGCCCCATGATAGCAACAACAGGCGGACGTTCTATTTGGTTGTTGTTGATAGGGGTAGTCATAGGTTTAGAAATTCTTACTTGCTTCTTTTAATGCTTGAGTTTCTTCTCTTGATAATTCATACTCAGATTTAAAATCAAGAATTGGTTTTGCGTAGACGTTCACTCGGTCGCGTGCATAAACAGATGAAATAATTGCTCCAGATCCATCCTCAGAGACGATGGCTGTTGCAAATGATTGTTTGCCTCCTACGTCAGTAAATGCGTTATAGCGGATGGTTGCGACCCCGCGAATACTTCCTTTCATTTCAGCATCGAGTCGCCCTGTGGTTTGTTCAATCGCTTCAACTCGATTTTGAAAAATAGCATGGTCTTCCATTAATTGATAAATAGCATCTTCAAGATTTTTTCCGTTGGTACCCGTTGTGATTTTTTTAAGACGTTGATGTAATGAATAGGTGACAAATATTAAGACACCTATAATAATTCCTAAAAATATAAAAAGACCAATAAAAACAGTATTCAACATAGTGGCTGGATTATACCAGAAAAATGTGGTAATTTCAAGGTATGTGGAATTTTCTGAAACAAAAGACAATCTATTTCGATCATGCAGCAACAACACCTATTGACACTAAGGTGTTATCTGTAATGAATCATGTGTATCAAAATAATTATTTTAATCCTGGTGCGCTGTATGCATCTGGAATTATTACTGCACAAATAATTCAAGAGTCTAGAAAAAAAGTTGCACAATTATTAGGAACAACGAGTGATCATATTATTTTTACAAGAGGTGGGACAGAGTCGTGCAATTTAGGAATTATTGGTACTCTTGAAAAAAGTGGGCGAGAAAAACCTCATGTGATTGCTTCAGCAATAGAGCACAGTGCCGTACTTGAAACCTTAAAAGATCTTGATGCAAAAAAACAAATAGAGCTTTCTATTATTCCTGTTGATGAACAAGGAATTGTTATTGTTGATGAAATCAAAAAAACATTACGACCTGAAACGGTGTTAGTTTCTATCATGTATGTGAATAATGAAATTGGAACAATACAACCAATCAAAGAAATTACGAAGCTTGTTCGTTGGTATAAAAAACAAAATGAACTCAAACTATATCCATTAGTTCATACTGATGCTATTCAGGCTACGAATTACTTAGATATTAATGTAGAGCGATTAGGTGTTGATCTGATGAGTCTTTCAGGGTCAAAAATTTATGGACCGAAATCATCGGGTGTTTTATATGTGCGCAATCGTGTATTACTTGGATCAATATTTCATGGAGGAGATCAAGAATTTGGACTACGTGCAGGAACAGAAGATGTTGCACAAATTGTTGGCTTTACCAAAGCATTAGAAATTGCTCGATCACAAGCCGAACAAGAATCATTGCGATTGCAGAAATTACAAACATTCTTTTTTGCAGAATTACAAAAATATATTCCAGATATGATTATTAACGGAGGGAGAGATCATTTGCGAATTCCAAATAATATTAATATCACGATTCCAGGAGTTTCTGGTGAACGATTAGTTATTGAATTAGATGCCAAGGGTATTTATGCTGCATCAAAATCTGCATGCAAAGAGGATAATGGGGAAGCGTCGCATGTGATTGCAGCAATACGACCTGATCATCAAACAACTGATGGCGCCGTACGATTTACCATGGGACGATCTACCCAAAAAGTTGATATTTCAAGGGTGGTAGGGGAACTTGCTAAAATAGTCAATAAAATCAAAGTATTTGAGGATGTATTGACATATTAGCATAATTATGTTAATCTTGTCTCAAGATCGTAATGCATCGCCTCTAAGAGGGTTCGTATGATTTATTCTTTCAAATTTTAAATTTTTTAAACATGAAAACGAACATTTTCAGTTTTTCTGGAGCACCTCGGGTGTCCAACATTTTTCAGATAGTTGTTAAACCAGCTATTGCACTATTAGTCCTTTTCTATGGATTAGGTGTACTATTATTCATGCTTGCTTATTACCATGATGGTTTTTCAAATCGTGAAGCTTTGAATCCTGTTGTGTGGGTGCAGTACGTATTAATAAATAGAGAGCGACTTGTTTTATTTATAGCGCTTATATTTATTAGTACGTCCATCAAAGATCATTTGCGGAAAATTACAGGAGACCTCCTCACCTATTTGAAATACCAAAATGTTTGGTATCAGACAGCCGGTGGGAGAAGTAAAAAATCAGGAGATTTTGCAGATAGTGTTGACTCACTTGCAATGAACTTGATAAATTTATTTGTAGCAATTGCTGGATCAGTTTTGTACTACTACCTGTTTATGCAAAATGTACATAACTTTATGGCAGTAGATGCGATTGGATGCATAGTTCTGTCAGGTATTTTCATAAATGGTGAAATGCCTGGTAAATTTGGATCTAAGATTAAGTATCATTTGCAAGCACTTAGATTGATCAAAGTAAAACCGTAGGGAATCATTTATGTTTTTTTCAAAAAGCGCTGACTTCGGTCGGTGCTTTTTTCTTTGTTCAGAACCATAAAATATGCTATAATCATGTTATTCAGAACTATCTGCACGACAGTATGACCGCATGACCGACAGAACAATTATTTTGTTAATTTAACTTTATTTTACATTATATGTTGCCACCATTTGCAAATTTTACAACAAAAGCAAAAGAGGCAATTCGACGTTCACACGAACTCGCTTTGGAACGAGGAGTGAATAATGTGAATTCGTACCACTTGCTTCTAGCGCTCTTGCTCCAAGATGACAGTCCGATTGTTTCCATGATGGAAAAAATGGAAATTGATGTTGGAATAATTTCCGATGTACTTCTTGATCATATTGAAACAGGAAAGCCAGCAGGAGATATCATGTCTCAAGCAACCCAGATGTATCTCACCCCTGATCTCGGTCAGGTTATTGAGCGTTCTATGAATTTAGCACAATCAATGAAGGATGAGTTTGTTTCAGTAGAACATTTATTTCTAGCAGTGCTCGAAATTCCAAGTGAAGCAAAAGACGTCTTGACCCAATTTAAAATAACTCATGAGCAAGCATTGCGGGTATTTGAAGAGTTAAAACAAGAGCGCGCAAAAGGTCCAGAATTAGTAAAACAGTTTCGAGTGCTTTCAAAATATTCACGAAATCTTACTCAATTAGCAAGTCAGGATAAACTTGATCCTGTGGTAGGACGAGACAAAGAAATTATGCGCGTGATTGAAATTTTGGCACGACGCACAAAAAATAATCCTATTTTAATTGGAGAACCTGGGACTGGGAAAACTGCCATTGCAGAAGGTCTCGCTATTCGTATGGCCAAAGGTGATGTTCCGGAATCACTAAAAGGAAAAGATCTTATCATGCTTGATTTAGGTCTTCTTATTGCAGGAACAAAATATCGAGGAGAATTCGAAGAGCGATTAAAAGCAATCATGAAAGAAATTGTTGCATCAGAAGGTCAGGCTATTTTGTTTATCGATGAAATCCATACAATTGTTGGTGCAGGAGGTGGTGAGGGAACTATGGATGCTGCGAACATGCTCAAACCTGCGCTGGCTCGTGGTGAATTCCGTGCGATTGGTGCAACAACATTGAACGAATTTCAAAAACATTTTGAAAAAGATCCAGCATTGGCTCGACGTTTCCAACCGGTTTATGTATTAGAACCATCAGAAGAAGATACTGTTTCTATTCTACGAGGATTGAAATCAAAATATGAATTATTTCACGGAGTACGTATTACCGATGACGCTTTGATTGCCGCAGTAAACCTATCAACACGCTATATTACTAATCGTTTTCTTCCTGATAAAGCCGTTGATTTGATTGATGAAGCGGCTTCAATGCTTAAAATTTCTCTTGAAAATAAACCTGGAGCATTGGATGAAGTGCATCGAAAAATCACACGACTTGAAATTGAAACCGAGGCATTAACCAGAGATTCAAAAGAAGACAAAGATCGTGCAAAGGAAAACAATGTACGACTCAAAGAAATTGCAAAAGAAATTGCTGATATTCGAGAAACAACTTCAGATTTAGAAATTCGATGGAATACCGAAAAAGATATTCTTGCAGAAATTCGTAAAATGAAAAAAGAACTTGATACACTGCGTGTTGAGGCTGAAAATGCTGAACTTGCAACCGACTTGGCAAAAGTTGCCGAAATTCGCTACGGAAAAATTCCTGCAACCGAAAAATTGTTGAAACAAAAAACAGATCGCTTGAAAAAAATTAAATCAGAAGATCGATTGTTACGAGAAGAAGTTACCGAGGAAGACATTGCTCGTGTCGTTGCTAAATGGACTAATATTCCCGTAACCAAAATGTTGCAAGGAGAAACCGAACGTTTGCAAACCATGGAATTGGAATTAAAGAAACGAGTAAAAGGTCAAGACGAAGCAATCGAGAAAATTTCAAATGCGATTCGTCGTGCTCGTGTAGGAATTTCAGATCCGAATCGTCCAATTGGTTCATTCATGTTCCTTGGTCCTACTGGGGTAGGAAAAACAGAGCTTACCAAGGCGCTCACCGAATTTATGTTCGATGATGAAAAAGCATTGATTCGTGTAGACATGTCTGAATATATGGAGAAGCATTCTATTTCGAAATTAGTAGGAACAGCTCCGGGATATGTTGGATATGAAGAATCGGGACAATTTACCGAAGCTGTACGTCATCGTCCATATTCAGTCGTATTATTTGATGAGGTAGAAAAAGCTCATCCTGATGTGTTCAATCTCTTGTTACAAGTACTCGATGATGGACGATTAACTGATGGAAAGGGGCGTGTAGTAAATTTCAAAAATACGATTATTATTATGACTTCGAATATTGGTTCGACGCATATTCAAAAAATGCAATCAATTGGATTTTCAAATAATTCAACGACTGATGATTATGTACAAACCAAGGAACGTGTGATGGATAGTTTGAAAGATTTCTTCCGTCCAGAGTTCCTCAACCGACTCGATGAAATTATAGTCTTTGATGTGTTGTCTCCAGAAATTATCAAGGATATTGTGCAGGTTCGTGTAGATGGTGTTTTGAAACGAATGCATGCAAAAGAAATTGCAATTGATTTAAAACCAGCAGTCTATACCTATCTTGCAGATAAAGGATACGATCCTCAATTCGGAGCACGTCCATTGAACCGATTGATTCAGAATACAATCTTAAACAAGATTGCGAATATGATTATTGGAAATGATGTAAAAACAGGAGATACAATTATCATCGATCTTAAAAAGGAAGAATTGGTATATGATGTAAAATCAAAACGATCGAGAAGTTTGGCGAGTTACGCAAAAGACCTTGTAAAAGGATAGGAAACATGTTACATTTATTCCGCTTTTAAAAAGCGGAATATGCGTCGGTGGTGGAGCGGTCAATCACAACAGACTGTAAATCTGTCGCCTACGGGCTACGCTGGTTCGAATCCAGCCCGGCGCACCTTAAACGAACTAAACGGCTTTTTGGAAGCCAAGAGGTGGGACGCGCGAA
>CAZJXT010000024.1:0-7727 GCA_964550225.1 uncultured Candidatus Saccharibacteria bacterium | reverse complement strand
CTCACGAATTTTTGATAAAGTAAGTTCTAGCAGTGTCATAAAGATACTCCATAATTGCATAATATGCCAAAGTAGCTCAGTTGGTAGAGCAACCCCTTCGTAAGGGGTAGGTCGCCGGTCCGATTCCGGCCTTTGGCTCCATGAATAAAAACGCACATGCGTGGGAAAAAGAATATCAGCGGCCACAATTTCTGACATTAGGTACAGAGCCTCTTACGGTGGTTAAAGAATTTTGCAAATGGTTGCGACGCGAAGAAAAAGTAGATCTTGAAAAATGTACCGTACTTGATTTGGGATGTGGGAATGGAAAAAATGTAAAATATTTTGTAGAAGGGTATACACAATCTGGAATAGGATATGATATTTCAAAAACCGCTATTAGTGAAGCAAAAAAACTTTCAGAAGGTTTGGATATTACCTATGAAGTACGATCGATTGGAGAAATATTTCCTCTTCAAAATGAATCGATAGATATTGTGTTAGATGTAACATCATCAAATTCATTAAATGAATCTGAGCGAGAAATTTATTTACAAGAAATATTGCGAGTTTTAAAACCCGAAGGGTATTTATTTGTGCGAGCATTATGTTTAGATGGAGATAAAAATGCAAAACAATTAATTAAGGATCATGCAGGATCAGAAAAAGACACCTATTTATTACCAGAAGTTGGAATTACCGAGCGAGTATTTATCAAAGAAGATTTGATTAATCTATATGGTTCTCATTTTGAAATAGCTCATCTTGAAAAAACAGCAGGTTATCAAAAATGGGGAAATCAGTCCTATAAGAGAAATTATTGGGTGATGTATGCTAAAATGAAGTCATGATTGAAACATGGGTGCAAACAATTATTGGGTGGGTACAAGCATGGGGATTCATGGGGGTTTTCTTTGGTGCGCTCGCTGAAGAATTTTTCTATATTATTCCTTCATCAATTGTACAATTATCAGCAGGAGCTATTCTTCTTGGAAAAATTTCTTTTTCATGGGTGTTAGTAGGTAAAGCGATGCTTATTATAGGGATTCCTGCAGCTATTGGGGTAACGATTGGTTCACTACCGTATTATGCATTAGGATATTTTGGAGGAAAACCTGCGATTGAAAAATGGGGAAAATGGTTAGGAATTAATTGGCAGCAGGTAGAAGCATTGGATGCAAAATTGTTAAAAAATTGGTGGGACGAATTAATTTTTATTGGATTGCGAGCACTGCCTGTTTTACCAAGTGTCTTATTGTCAGTAGGGCCAGGGGTATTACGATTACCAATGCGAACCTATCTGATGGGGTCATTTATCGGGACCTTTATTCGTGCAACGATTATGGGATTTGTTGGTGGATTATTAGGAGGACAATTTGATACGATTAAACAAACAGTTGATAGTACGGAAAAAATAGGGCTCGTATTTTTTATAATCTCTTGTATCATTGGCGTATGGCTGTATCTGAAATCAAAAAACAAGAAATCAAACAACGAATTAACGAATTAGAAGCGCAAATGTATGCGCTGGATTTTTGGAATGATAAAAATAATGCACAATCGGTAATCAAGGAAATTGAAGAATTAAAAAATACGTTAGCAGGAGGTGGAGCCTATGATAAAGGTGACTGTGTCTTGTCTATTTTTACCGGAGCAGGAGGAGATGATGCAGAAGATTTTTCTCGGATGCTCTATGAAATGTATTTGAAATTCTGCGAGCGGAAAAATTTTTCTACAATACTCCTTGATAAAAACGAAAATGGAAATGGAGGATATCGCAGTATCTCAATTGAGATACACGGTAATGGGGCCTATGGAACTTTAAAAAACGAATCAGGGGTACATCGTTTAGTGCGTATGAGTCCGTTCAATGCAAAAGGAAAACGCAATACCAGTTTTTCTATGATAGAAGTGTTGCCGAAATTTGAGAAAATAGATATTGAAATACCTGAAAGTGATTTAGAAATTTCTTTTGCACGCAGTGGTGGTGCAGGTGGGCAAAATGTTAATAAGCGAGAAACGGCAGTTCGGGTTACCCATAAACCGACTGGGTTTACAGCACATGCGACATCACAGCGAACTCAAGAAGCGAATCGTGACGAAGCATTGAAAACGATTTCAGCTAAGGTATGGCGATTACAACAAGAAAAAGAAAAAGCCACAGAGCGTGGACTTGCAATTTCTGCGACGACTGATAATGAATGGGGGAGTCAAATTCGTTCATATGTGCTTCACCCATATAAACTTGTAAAAGATCACAGAACGGGATGCGAAACAGGAAATGTTTCAAAAGTTCTCGAGGATGGCGAATTGGATGAGTTTATCGAAGCAGAAAAAGATTTGTAAAACAAATTCACTTTTCGTCAAGTACCACCAAAATCCCCTTGTGATATAATACTTATATATGATTATCACTCACCACGGCAAGCAATTTTACAAGCTCCAAACCGGAGATTTTGTTATTGCATTAAACCCAATTTCTAAAGAATCAAAATTCAAAACCAATGGTTTTGGTGCTAATATCGCCATGATTTCAGTCAATCATCCTGATTATAATGGTGCTGATTTGGTAGACTATGCTGGAAAAACCCCGTTCGTAGTCAAAGGTCCTGGAGAATACGAAGTCTCAGACATTATGATTCAAGGGTTTGCCACGAAAGGATTCGAAAATAAAAATAATACGATGTATTATTTTGAATTCGATGGAATAAAAATTTTATTCTTTGGTGCTATTTATCAATCAGAAATTCCACTTGAAGCACGACAGGGAATTGGAGACGTCGATATGCTCTTTGTTCCTATTGGTGGAGCATCAGTGCTTGATGCAGAATCTGCTCACAAACTCGCAAAATCATTTGGTCCCAAAGTAGTTATTCCTATGGATTATGGATCAGACCAAGAAAAAGACGCATTAAAAGATTTCTTGAAACAAGCAGGTTCAGAAAAAGTTGCTCCTGTTGATAAATTGACAATCAAATCAAAAGATCTTGCAGGAAAAGAACAAGAAGTAATTATTATTGAATAATAAAATAATAAACAGTATGAAAAAAACACTTGAAAATTTGCGATCTCGACCTCATCATGTTCGCATGATGCTCGTGTTTATATTTGCTGGAATTATGACAGCATTAATTGTTGCAGGTTGGGCAATGACTCCAAATGCAAAAATTTCTAAAAAACAATTAACCGCTCCAGGTCCTGTGGATGCTTTGGCAGGATCAATAAAAAATGTTTGGCAAACGAATAAAAAAACAGCTGATGTAGAAATTATCAATACCAGTAATGATGTGATTCACGATGAAACAAATCCTTACCAATAGTAAGTAATCATGTATGAAAAAAGAAACTCCAATTGAAGCACAAGTAAATGACAAGGTTGTTCCTATGAATATTTCACAAGAAATGCGTGAAGCATTTATTGCGTATTCTATGTCTGTTATTACATCTCGTGCTTTGCCTGATGTTCGTGACGGATTAAAACCAGTACATCGTCGTATTTTATATGCGATGTCAGAACTTGGATTATACTCAAATGCAAAATTTCGAAAATCAGCATTGGTAGTCGGGGAAGTTCTCGGAAAATATCACCCTCATGGTGATTCTTCGGTGTATCAAGCCATGGTAAATCTTGCTCAAGATTTTTCAACGCGATATCCACTTATTTGGGGACAAGGAAACTTTGGTTCTATTGATGGAGACAATGCTGCGGCAATGCGTTATACCGAGGCGAAAATGTCAAAAATTTCAAGTGAAATTTTGAGAGATCTTGAAAAAGAAACCGTTGATTTTCGACCAAACTATGATGCAACACAACAAGAACCAAGTGTGATGCCAACAGCAGTGCCAACATTGTTATTGAACGGAACATTGGGAATTGCGGTTGGAATGGCTACAAAAATTCCCCCACATAATCTTGGTGAAATTATTGATGCCACAGTTGCAACTATTGATAATTCAAAAATTACCAATGAGGATCTTATGGAATTTGTAAAAGGTCCAGATTTTCCAATTGGAGGAATCATTTATGATAAACGAGCTATTGCACATGCTTATGCTACAGGACGAGGTCCGGTGGTATGTCGAGGAGAAGCAGAAATTGTTGAACAAAAAAACGGATCATTTCAAATCGTCATAACATCGATTCCTTTTGAAGCGAATAAATCAAATATGATTGAAAAAATCGCAACGCTTGTTCAAGAAAAAAAGATTACTGAAATTAAAGGGATGCGTGATGAATCAACAAAAGAAATGCGCATGGTTCTTGATTTGAAAGCAGGTGCAAATCCTCAAAAAGTTTTAAATTATTTATATAAACATACTGAACTAGAAAGTAATTATAACTTTAACATGGTTGCATTGGTTGATGGAGCACCACAAACATTATCACTCAAGGATTTTCTTACAAATTTTATTTCACACCGCCAAGACATTGTTCGACGTCGAACAGAATTTGATTTGCGTAAAGCAGAGGCGCGTGCACATATTTTAGAAGGATTAAAGATTGCTCTTGATCATATTGACGAAGTGATCAAGTTAATTAAAGCTTCAAAGGATACTAGTGATGCTAAAGAAGGATTGATGAAAAAGTTCAAACTTTCTGAAATCCAAGCACTCGCAATTTTGGATATGAAATTGCAAAAGCTTGCTGGATTGGAACGCAAGAAAATTGAAGAAGAACTCAAAGAAGTGCTTGCGCTTATCGCAGAACTCAAAGCACTCCTTGCAAGCCCTGCAAAAATGCTCAAGGTTATTCGTACTGAACTTCTTGAAATTAAAGAAAAATATGCAGACGAACGAAGAACAAAGGTGGTCGCAAAAGCTGTAGGTACTATTTCTGATGAAGATCTTATTCCTGATATAAATGCGGCATTAGTATATACTGCAGGAGGGTATATTAAACGAACAGATCCTAGTGAATACCGTTCACAAAAACGTGGAGGTGTAGGAGTTGTTGATCTCGACACAAAAGAAGAAGATGTCGTTTCTCATTTATTAACCACATCAACACATAGTGATCTCTTGTTCTTTACTAATCTCGGTAAGGTATATCAAATGAAAATGTATGATATTCCAGAGGGACGGCGCGCAACGAAAGGAAAATCAATTGTAAACTTCCTTGATCTAAAAGACGGTGAGCGTGTAACCACTATTTTACCGGTACCAAAAGGATCTGAGGTTTCTGGAAAATCTATTTTCTTTGTAACGAAACAGGGAACGATTAAAAAAGTTCCTGCAGATAGTTTTGCAAGTGTTCGACGCAGTGGTTTGATTGCAATTGGATTACATGACGGTGATACGTTATTAGGTACTATTATGACCAAAGCCGGAGATAGTATTTGTCTGGTTACTGCTGATGGACAGTCAATTCGATTTGCTGAATCAGACGTACGTGATATGGGGCGTACCGCGGCAGGGGTTCGTGGAATTGATCTTTCAAAAGGAGACATGGTAGTAGGTCTTGGTGTTGTTTCAAAAGATATGAAAAATCCAACATTAATGGTCATGTCAGATCGAGGTTTTGGAAAACGAACAGAAATGGATGAATATAAAATCCAAAAACGTGGAGGTTCAGGAATTAAAACTGCAAACGTGACAGATAAAACAGGTTTGATTGTTGGTGCAAAAATTGTAACCGATGATCATTCAGAGCTTATTGCAATTTCTGCAAAATCACAAGTAATTCGAACAGAGTTAGACTCGATTCCGGTTCTCTCACGCGCAACTCAGGGAGTTCGTGTGATGAAATTACGAGAAGGTGATAGTTTGGCAAGTTTAACATTATTATAAGTTATAATAATCTAAAAAGGCGAGAGAGGAAAAACCTCCTCGCTTTTTTAGTGAGTGTGTTTTATAATAATTACATGTTTTCAAATCCATCATCTATTGTTCCACAACTCGGAATTCCTATGGGTGCATCTGTTGCTGATCTGGGATCAGGGGCTGGTGTATATGCATTACTTATCGCAAAAATAATTGGTCAAACTGGTAAAGTATACGCATGCGATGTTCAAAAAGATTCGCTTATTCGTTTAGAAAATGAAGCTCATGCGCAAGGAGTGGGTAATATTCAAATGATTCATTCGAATGTTGAAAATTATCTCGGTACGAAATTACGTGATAGTTCAATAGATTGGGTGATTGTTGCAAATATTCTTTTTCAAGTAGAAGATCGATTAACTTTTATCAAAGAAATTAGTCGGATTTTAAAACCAGGTGGAAGAGTAGTGGTTATTGATTGGTCAGAAAGTTTTGGAAATATGGGTCCTCACGTAAAAGATGTTATCAATGAACGAGAGGCTGAAAAATTATTTACAGAACAAGGGTTTCGAAAAATTCCTCAGTTGGTACAGGCCGGATCGCATCACTACGGAATGATTTTTACAAAATAGCTTTATCTTTTTTATGGATATTAAAAAAATCTCACCATTTCAAATAGGAGTTTTCATTGCATGCGGTATCGGGATACTTTTTGGGGTGCTTATTTTTTCCGATAAAATTAAAATAGGAAAAAGTAAAACACCTGTCGAAATAGGAGGTACTGTCACAATGTGGGGAACTCTTCCTTTTGATGCTATGCAGTCAGTAACAGAAGGTGTTACGCAAGTATATAAAAATGTGCGTGTTAATTATACTCAAAAAGATCCAAAAACGTTCCAATCAGATCTTACTAATGCTTTAGCATCAGGAAAGGGTCCTGATATTATTACCCTTACTCCAGATGGAGTGATTCAAAATAAAGATAGAATTCTTGCTATACCCTTTGCAAGCCTTTCTGAAACAACATTTCGAACCACATTTACTGATCAAGGGTCTCTTTTTCTTACTAACGAAGGAGCAATCGCTTTTCCTTTTATTGTAGATCCTTTGGTGATGTATTATAACCGAGATATGCTCACATCATCATTTACTGTTGATGCTCCAAAAACATGGGATGATATTATTGCATTGAATAAAAAAATAACCCAAAAAGATGATACAGGAAAATTAATAACCCAAACGGTTGCATTGGGGACATATACTAATATTACTCATGCGCGAGAGATGATTCAAACCTTTTTATTTCAGGCAGGAAATAAAATTATTGTTTGGAATGATACTCAAAAAAAATACCAATCAGCATTTTATGAATCAAGTAATGGTGAATCTTCTGCGGTGAATGCGTTTCGTTCCTATACTAATTTTGCAAATAGTTTAGATACTGATAGATATTCTTGGAACTCAGAACTTGCAAATGATAAAAATCAGTTTATTGCAGGAAAACTCGCTATTTATTTTGGATTTGCAAGTGAAATGCAGTCGCTGCGAAATAAAAATCCAAATCTTAATTTTGCAGTTACGATGATGCCTCAACGAGCAAATATTCAACGTAAGGCAACATATGGAGCAATTACAGGGATCGCTGTTATGAAATCTTCAAAAAATACATCACTAGCTATTACTGTGGCGCAAACTATGGTCGGGAAAGATGTATTAACAAACTATATCAAAGAGCATCCAGAAGTAGCTCCTGCTCGTCGAGACATGCTCGGTACGCAAAATGACAACGCGCTTCAAACAATGATTTATAATTCGGCAATCATTTCACAATCATTTTTGGATCCTGATGCATCAGCAACGAGTGATTTTTTCAAAAAATTTATAGGACAAATTAATGCTGGAATTGTAATGCCTGAAACGGTTGTTACAGCAGGAAACTCTCTTATGAATAGCATTCTTGAAAAGATTCAAAAATAAATATCAAAAATTCT
>CAZJXT010000023.1:0-7918 GCA_964550225.1 uncultured Candidatus Saccharibacteria bacterium | reverse complement strand
GAAGTAATGGGGTATGTGGGTGCGAATGAGTTGGGGTGGGTGACTCCGGGGGTGTATCTTATGATGCTGTATCAGGAACATTATATTCCCTAGATGCAATAGAAGGGTCTACTCTTGCAGAAGCTAATAACATTATTTTAGGACAAGGTGCAGGGTATGGGGTTTCAGGAACCGATACCCTTAAAGGAACTGTTGCTATAGGTTGGAATGCAGGAGCTTATGCAACAGATGTACAATATTCAAACTTCATAGGTTTCTTTGCTGGGCGTGATGCATCGAGTGCGTCCTATTCAAACTTCTTTGGTTATAGTGCTGGTAGATATGCAGCTAATGCAAATTATTCAAACTTTTTTGGACAGTTTGCAGGACAAGATGCGACGAATGCTAGTTTTTCAAACTTCTTGGGACCTAGTGCAGGACAAGATGCGGTCAGTGCTTACAATTCAAACTTCTTTGGAAATAGTGCAGGATATGGTGCAACCAATGCTAATCTTTCAAACTTCTTTGGACCTAATGCAGGATATGGTGCAACCAATGCTATTAGCTCAAACTTCTTTGGAAACGGTGCAGGATACGGTGCGGTTAATGCTAATAACTCAATATTCATCGGAGAAAGTGCAGGATACAATGATACTGTAAACAATAGTACGCTTGGATATTTCTCAATTCTCATTGGACCAGGAACTTCTACAGGTGGATATTCAAACTCAATTGCTCTAGGTTCTCATGCAACCAACACAGCAACCAATCAATTCATGATTGGTGCATCAGGATATCCTATTGATATTACTCGTATTAATGGATCAGCATCTACTCAATGTACGATCACTACCGGAACAGGTATTGCGTGTACATCAGATGAACGTTTGAAAACAGACATTACTGATTTACCGCAAAATACCTTAGATGTATTACGTAATGTACGAACCGTCACGTATCATTGGTTAGAAAATCCAGATACTCCAGAACAAATTGGGTTTCTTGCTCAAGATCTTGAGCAATATTTCCCACAACTTGTTGCTACAGATGATGATGGTATGAAATCTGTGTATTATGCACAAATGACCCCTATTCTTACAGAAGCAGTTCGAGAACTTGATTTAAAAATCACGAATATCGAATCGTTTGCAACAGCAACAAATACGACATTCAAGGATCAATTGATTGCATGGCTCGGGGATGTAGCGAATGGAGTAACAAAGATTTTTGCTCATGAGGTACAAACAGATAAATTGTGTGTAGGGCAGACATGTCTCACAGAAGATCAACTTCTCGAATTGATGAACAATCAAAATATTTCTTCATCACTAACACCTGATCCAGTACCAACAGATCCAAATCCCGCACCAGAACCAACACCTGATCCAGATCCGATTCCTACCCCAGAGCCTACTCCTGAACCGACACCGGATCCGATCGTTGAATAAAAAAACACCCTAAGAGGTGGTTTTTTTATAGGTTTCCCAATCAATATCTTTTTTTCCTTCAGGGGTTACGCGTTCAATAATAAATGTATTTGATGTATAGCGAGCAGTTGTAATTTTTACACGCTTATTATCTTTATCAAGAAAGTAAATTCCTGGCCATCCATAATAAGCACGATATTTATTCCATAGCTCTTGCGGATTATCAGTGAAAGGATTTACTAAACCGTCTTCTTTTTTAATTTTACCACAACGGGTCGCATGAGATTCATCTTGAGGTACCCCTTCAAAAATTTTCTTTTCAAGAGCAGTAATTAAAAGGTTTACTCCAAGGGGAATAAGTTTATTTCTTAATGTAGTTGTGGTGTCATTTTGTTCAATGGTAATTTTTGATTCAGCAATAATAGGTCCCGCATCTAATTTGAAAACCATTTTTTGAATAGAAGCCCCTGTTTCTGTATCGCCATGAAGTATTGCTGACTCAACAGGAGATGCTCCTCGGTATTTAGGAAGTAAAGAATAGTGAATATTCAATGTTCCAAATTTTGGCATATCAATAATTTCTTGAGATAGGATTTTCCCATAGGCTACAACAATGAAGAGATCATAAGATTCTTTTATTGTTTGATAATCATGAGTATAGGGAATATTATTTTCAATAGCCCAAGATTTAACGGGTGTTGGAGTCATAACAAAATGACGACCTATAGGACGATCAGGACCAGTCACAATGAGACTCGGAATATATCCATGAGATTTTAAAATATCGAGCGTTTTACTAGCAACATCAGGAGTTCCAAAGAAAACGAAATTAAGAGGTTGAGACATGATGGTGTGCAAGGAGGTTAAGTTCTTCTTTATAATCTTCAATTTCATCATCGGTCATATGACGAATATCTTTAGCATGATCGATAAAGAGTATGCCATCCAAATGATCTATTTCATGTTGAAATATTTGAGATAAGAGTCCAGATCCTGAAATGGTAAAAATTTTTCCTTGTTCATCATATGCGCGAACGGTTACTTGTTTATGGCGTTTTGTTTTTCCGTAAATCCAACGTACCGAAAGACATCCTTCACCATCCATCCAAACAGTTTCTTTGGATGATTTAATAATTTCTGGATTAATGAAAACCTTATCAGCAGTTTTTGTCCCCGTAATGTTTTTTTTCTTGAGATCAAATACAAATCCTGCAACAATAAAAATTCGAAGAGTTTCGGCAATTTGAGGTGCTGCAATAGCAACCCCATCAGGTTCAAGATGAAGTGCTTTTTTCATAGACTGTAAAACAGATTGAATTTCTGGTTTTGTAATACGATCAATATCTACTTCTTGTGCATGGGTACGTAGTGCACTATGAGGCTCTTGGACAATCTTACACATAGATAGTCCTATCATAGCAGAAATTTGTATTTTTTCCACACTTGCGTGTATACTGTTGTACATATGCGAGAAATGACAAAAAAGATCTTTCTAGAAATTTGGGAAATTATAAAATTTTTAGCACCTATTATTATCGTGGTATTTGTGGTACGTACATATATCGCGCAACCATTTATTGTTGATGGTGAATCAATGTCTCCAAATTTTCATACAGGACACTATTTGATTATTGACGAATTGTCATATCGTATTTCTGAACCTAAGCGAGGGGATGTTGTGGTGTTGCGTTATCCTCTTGATCCAAAACGTTATTTCTTGAAACGTATTATTGCATTACCAGGAGAGCGAATCACGATTAAAGACGGAAAAGTATTTATTATAAATGCTGAAAATCCAAAAGGATTCGTACTTGAAGAAAAATATCAAGATCAAATCACCTATCCTGTTGGAAAGTATCACGATGTCACTATGGGGCCTAATGAGTTTTTTGCGATGGGGGATAATCGAGGTGGTTCAAGTGATTCTCGATCTTGGGGAATTTTACCAAGAAAAAATATTGTAGGACACGCTATCTTGCGACTATTTCCAATTTCGCTCATTGATTTTACACCAGCATCAGTTGATGATTTTAAATAATCTTAAAAAGCAGACAATAGTCTGCTTTTTAAGTCAATAGACAGGAAAAATCCTTCCGCTATAATAACAAGTACTATGTCAAACACCCCAAAGCAATCAGTAAAAGGAATGCGTGATATTATGGGAGAAGAGTATTACAAATTTCAAGGTTTTTTTGAAAAAGCTCAAGAGGTTGCAGAATATTATGGATTTAAACCTATTGAAACACCAATTCTCGAATCAGAAGATGTTTTTACATCAGCTATTGGTGAAGGAACCGATGTTGTTGATAAGGAAATGTATGGATTTAAAACAAAAGGAGGAGATCGTGTAGCAATGCGTCCAGAAATGACTGCGGGAACCATGCGTGCATATATTCAACACGGTATGCAGTCGCTTCCACAACCAATCATGTTATATCATAGTGGTCCTGTGTTTCGACATGATAATCCTCAAAAAGGACGATATCGACAATTTTATGGCTTTGATTTGGATGCTTTTGGCTCAGAAAAAAGTATCATTGATGCATTGATTATTAAAACAGCATATACAATTCTAGAAGAGGCAGGAGCAAAAGATTTGTCAGTTGATATCAATTCGATTGGAGATAAAGAATGTCGGGGGAAATATGTTCGTGAATTGACGAATTATTACAAAAAACATCAAAAAGAACTCTCAGCAATTGATAAGGAAAGATTGGCAAAAAACCCATTACGTATTTTAGATTCAAAAGATCCTAAAACAATAGTTATTAATGAAGACGCTCCTGATGCGGTTTCTTATCTCTGTCCGGCTTGTAAAAAACACTTTAAAGAAGTTCTTGAATATTTGGAAGAAATGGAAATCCCTTATTCTATCAATAAAAATCTTGTTCGAGGATTGTCATATTATACTCGTACCGTATTTGAAATTATGGAAGAGCGAATTACTGAAACAGGAGAGACAAAAAAACTTACTATTTGTGGAGGTGGTCGCTATGATTATCTTGCAAAAGCACTAGGTTCCAAAAAAGATATTCCTGCAATGGGAATGGGGATGGGAATGGATCGTATTGTAGAATCAGAATGGTTTGGAAATTTGAAACCTCGTATCATGAAAGATCCTCAAGCTTATTTTATTCAAGTAGGGATTGAAGCAAAACTAAAATCATTAAATATTATGGAAATTTTGCGTAAAGCAAAATTTCCTGTAGTGCAATCTATTTCAAAAGATAAATTATCAGCACAGTTAGGTCATGCTGAAAAACTTGGATTGAAATACGTGATGATTTTTGGACAACGTGAAGCATTAGATAATACTGTAATTGTTCGTAATATGGAAAATAGATCTCAAGACACCGTTAAGATTACAGATCTTAAAGAATATATCAAGAAATTGAAATAATATGAAAACCCCATATGTAATATTGTTAATAATAATAATTGCAATAGGATGGGTTTTTATATTTCAACAAAAAACTAATAAAAAATTACCTATTGCAGCATATTTACAAAACGAATCTGGACAAATAATAAAAGTTCGTATAGCCGATGATAATCAAGAGCGAGAGTTAGGGTTGTCATATTTTAAACATCTTCCTCAAGATGAAGGAATGCTATTTCTTTTTGAAAAACCAGGAGTTTATCCGTTCTGGATGAAGGGGATGAAATTTCCTTTAGACATTATCTGGCTGAAGAAACTTGAAAATAATACGTATGAAATTGTGTTTGTTGCCCGCAATGTTTCCCCAGAAAGTTATCCCCAGAGTATAAATCCATATAGAGCAAGTGATGCGGTTTTGGAAATTAACAACGGTCTCGCAGCTGTGTATAACCTTGACGTAAAAAAAAATTTGGGGATAACATTTAAAAAATGATATAAGACAAGGCTGAAATTATCCCCTGTTTTACACGGGGATTTTTTTGTTTTGAAAGTGTAATTTTATCTCAAAAATCTTTACAAATATTTTCATAAGAGAGTAAAATACAACTATATTTATTAGGGGATTTTGTGTAATTTTTTCTTGAATCTATATGACACTTACGATGATTAAAAAGCGCAGTGGAGCAGTAGTTCCTTTTACTGCTGAGCGTATTACAAACGCTATTCGCAAGGCCTACCAAGCTGAAGAGCGGGCAGTTTCTGAACTTGAACTTGATAATCTTACAAAACAGGTGCTTTTTGAACTTGAATATAGACATGAGATTTTGAATCAAGATAATTCAGTGCCGACCGTAGAAGGTGTTCAAGATATCGTTGAGCGTGTTATTGCCCAAAAAGGTGATTTCGGTGTTGCCAAGGCGTATATTTTATATCGAGAACAGCGTAACAAGGAGCGTCGACGTGATATCTTTAAAAAAAGAGTTCAGCTCAAACCTTACGAATATCCTGAACTTTATGAATATGTGAGCGCAATTCGACATTCATATTGGATTCATACGGAATTTAATTTTGTGGGTGATGTGCAAAACTTCAAGGTGAATGTTGATGATAAAGAGCGTAATGTTATTCAAAACGCTATGCTTGCGATTGCTCAGATTGAAGTTGCAGTGAAAACATTTTGGGGTGATATTTACAAGAAATTACCAAAACCAGAGATTGGTGCAGTAGGTGCAACATTTGCAGAAAGTGAAGTACGTCATACAGATGCTTATGCACATCTTCTAGAAATATTGGGACTCAATGAAGCTTTTAGTACGATTAATGAGATACCGGTATTAGTTAAACGCGTTCAATATCTCGAGAAGGCATTATCAAATGCTCGTAGTGAAGATAATCGTGATTATAGTCAATCAATCCTCCTCTTTTCGTTGTTTATTGAGCACGTATCACTTTTTTCACAGTTCTTGATCATAATGTCATTTAACAAGCATAAGAATTTATTCAAAGGTATTTCAAATGCTGTTGAGGCCACTTCAAAGGAAGAGCAGATTCATGGGCTATTCGGTATTGATATTATTAATTTGATCAAGCAAGAACATCCTGAATGGTTTGATGCTGAATTTGAAAAGGTTGTCATAAAACTGTGTGAAGAAGCTTTTGAATCAGAACGAGAAGTAGTTGAATGGATTTTTGAAAAAGGTGAGCTCGAGTTCCTCTCAAAAGCAGTAGTTATTGAATTTATCAAACAACGATTTAATAATTCACTTCAAAGTATCGGTATTGCTAAATTATTTAATACTGATGAAAATCTTCTCAAAGAATCTGATTGGTTCTATGATGAGGTGATTAGTACCAAGCATGGAGACTTCTTTAATAAAAAATCAATTAATTATAATAAGAAAAGTAAGAGTATCACAAGTGATGACTTGTTCTAATATTCTTTACCTCTTAATAAACAAATGAGTATGTATTGGTTAAATGAAAACAGCCGAAAATTTTTGGCAAAAGGATATTTAATGGGTGGTATTTCTGCTGAGGATCGTATTCGCGAAATTGCAAACCTTGCTGAAAAACATTTAGGTAAACCTGGATTCGCGGATAAATTCTATGACTATATGTCACGTGGTTTTTATTCGCTTGCAACACCTATTTGGGCAAACTATGGATATTCTCGAGGTCTTCCTATTAGTTGTTTTGGAAGTTATATCGCAGATGATATGTCCCGTATTTTATTTACTCATGGTGAGATAGGTATGATGACTAAATATGGAGGTGGAACATCTGCATATTTTGGTGATCTACGTCCGCGTGGAGCAGTCATCAAAGGCAATGGGCATTCATCAGGGTCAGTACATTTTATGGAACTTTTTGATGGGCTTATTAATATTGTAAGTCAGGGGACTGTTCGTCGAGGGCACTGTGCTCCGTATCTTCCAATTGAGCATGGCGACATTGAAGAATTTCTTAATATTGGAAAAGAAGGACACCCTATTCAAGAATCAACCTATGCGGTAACGGTAGGTGATAAATGGCTTGAGGAAATGGTTAATGGTGATCAGGAAAAGCGAAAAATTTGGGCAAAAATTATTCAACGTCGTACAGAAATTGGATATCCGTATATTCTTTTCCGAGATACGGTGAATAATAATACGGTAGAGGTATACAAAGATAAGAATATGAAAATTTACGGCAGTAATTTGTGTTCTGAAATTTGTTTACCAACGAATGATGACCTCTCATTTGTTTGCTGCCTTTCTTCGATTAACCTACGTCATTATAACGAATGGAAAGATACAGATGCTGTCGAAACGCTTACCATGTTTCTTGATACGGTAATCAGTGAATTTGTTGATCGTCTTGAAAGTCTTCGTGACAGTGATGACAAACAAAAACAATCAGCGTTTTATTTCATGCAACGTGCTCATAAGTTTGCAAAGGAACATCGTGCACTTGGTTTAGGTGTTTTAGGGTGGCATACATTCTTACAAGAAAATAATATTCCAATGGAAAGTCCTGAAGCATTTCGATTAAATGAAGAAATTTTTAAATCAATCAAAGAGCGTGCGTATAAAGCTTCAGAGCAAATGGCGAAGGATTATGGCGAACCAGAAATTTTGAAAGGCTATGGTCGTCG
>CAZJXT010000022.1:0-8273 GCA_964550225.1 uncultured Candidatus Saccharibacteria bacterium | reverse complement strand
CTTGAACTTTCTGGTTGGGATTATGCAGCTGGATTCTTTGGTATCACGTCCATTGCAATTTGGTATTTTGTGCAGCATAGTCCAGAGCTTTCGGCTTATGCAAATTACATTGCCATATTTGCCGATATGTGTGCCATTGTTCCTACTTTCATAATGGTTCGTAAGGACCCCATGATTGAGAAACCATTACCATGGATAATCTTTTCAGTAGGGTTTATTATCAATGTATTTATCATTGATAATAAGTCGTTTGCAAACTATATTTTACCAATCTATATGTTTATTGGTGCAAATAGTATCGCAGTACTGCAAATTATTCATCGAATCAAGTACAGCATTAAGGAATCGTGGTATTAAAAAAAAATCATTAAATACCTCCACGTTCTATGGCCGTTTTTATTAAAACGGCCTTTTTTATTTTTAAAAATCAAAAGAGGTTTAAATTGATGTTATTTTTGATATCTTGTGTTATCCTAACCTCATGAACCTCCACATCCTCGCCATTGGCAAGAAAAAATCTGAATATGATTCTATGATCAAAGAATACCAGAAACGCATTGTTGCGCCTTTTGACTTGTCTCTAGAAATCATTCAAACCGATACGGCGATTGATAAAATCAAAACTGGTGATTATGTCATCGCTCTTGATGAAAAGGGTAAAGATTTCACTACCGTAGAATTTTCAAAAGCTATTGAAAAACTCCTCCACGCTTCGCATAAAAGAATTGTGTTTGTGATTGGCGAATCTCATGGATTAGAACAATCGGTGCGCGATCGCGCGAATATGACCATGTGTCTCGGGAAACTCACCCTTCCCCACGAACTTGCTCGACTCGTTCTTGCCGAGCAACTCTATCGAGTTACGAATTTAATTGGCGGCGGTAAATATCATCATCAGTAATATGAATATTCAAAATTTATTAACTAAAATTAAACAAGATTCAGAAATTCTCGTCTGGTGGAAAGTAGAACAAGTTGCACGTGGTGAAGATATTGTTAATGACCCTAAGAAAGGCGAACGCCCTTGGATTATTCCAGAAACCACGGGGCAATTTTTGCATGATTTGATTGTGAAAAATAATGTTACATCTGTCCTTGAACTCGGAACCTCTATTGGTTATTCAACACTTTGGATTGCAGACGCCTTGAACCAAAATAAAGGACATGTCCACACTATCGAACATTCGCTGAATAAGATCCCTGTTGCAAAGAAATATTTTCAAGAATCTGGTTTAGAAAATTTAATTACATTACACCAAGGAAATATTATTGATGTTTTAAAAAGTTTTCCAGATAATTTGAAATTTGATTTTGTATTTATGGATGCCGATCGTGGGCACTATCACGAATATTTTCCTCTCATCAGAAAACACCTTACTGAAGGTGCTGTGATCGTTGCGGATAATGCCGGCAATATGAATGCGCGCATGCAACCATTTTTTGAACTTCTTAATCAAGAAGGAATTCCATTTAACATTTTAGATTTTGATAACGGATTATTAATTACCGATCCGGTGGTACATCATAATAATTGATTAAGAATTTTGCCAAGTCAGTAAATGGCGGAATGAGTGTTTCTGATGAAAATCGTGCACCATTTTTAGGATATTGATTATATAAGAAAACGATAAATTGCGGATTTTTTGCCGGAAAATATGCCATGAATGTATGCAGATTTCTATCTGCATAATATCCACCTGAACCATTTGCAATTTGCGCAGTTCCTGTCTTTGCAGCAATCGTATAGTGTTCCAGTTTTGTTTTACCATCGTTGTAATTATCAAATACCGTTACCAACATATCAGTAATTGTTTGTACGGTTTCTGGTTTAATGATCGATGTTACTGATGGTGTCCAATCTAGCTCTCTAGTAAAACCACTCGGATATTCAACTCTTTGAACTACATGAGGAGTTACCAGTTGTCCCCCGTTTGCCAATACTGCCAACGCACGCGTCATCATAATAGGAGTTACTGCAACTCCTTGTCCAAAGGAAACGTTTGCATATTCTACATCACGATTCGTATTCAAGTTTGAAATAAGACCAGATCCTTCTGCAGGCAAATCAATACCTGTTTTTTGCCCAAAACCAAACGAGAGCCATTGATTTTTAAAAGCTTCTTTTTTCATATGTTGCATCACAAAAACCATCCCTGTATTAAGCGATTGATTCAAAACAGTTTGCATTGATGCGAGACCTCTTCCCTTTTTATCAAAGTTATAAATAGTACGATCTGCTACTTTTACAAAACCTTGATCAAAATATGTCATGGTTGGTGTTACTGCATTTTGATCCAAAGCAATTGCCATAATAATAGGTTTCATAATAGAACCCATTTCAAAATTACTCTCTACGAGAGGATTATTAAACCGTGATACATCAGTAACATTTTTTGTTTCATTACTATTAAATAAATGATCAAGCCCCATAGCTAAAATTTCTCCTGTTTTAGGATTCATAATAATTCCTCCAACACGATCTGAATTCCATTTTTCTTGGATTGTATTCAAAGTTGTTTCCAAGTTTTGCTGTACCGATGATTCTAATGTAGTTACTACATCCCCCTCGATTTCATCTTTATTTGTCAAAAACTGATTCATGTCTGAAAAAATCTCAGCAAAGAAATTAACGTAGAGACGTTTGTCATTACGCGCAAGAACTTTATCGTAATAACGCTCAATACCATATCGTCCTGCAAATTCATCTCCTTTATACCCCATAAACCCAATAACATTTGATGCAAGATTTTGTGCTGGATAAAAACGCCATTTATTACGAGAGACGGTGACTCCTGATATTTTTTGAGCACTAATTTCTGAAGCATTTACATCATCGAGAGTTGTAGTTAATTCAACATATGAATTATTTTTTTTAGAAGCAAGTTTTAAAAAGGCTTCTTTTTCCATTCCTAAAAAAGGACCTATTTTTTGATAAAGATCTAGAGGATCTTTAATAATTTTAGTATTAATTACTACTCGAAATCCAGATTTCAAAGATGCGGCGGAAATAGCATTACCATTTTTATCAGTAAAAAATATCGTCCCTCGATCAAAAACTTTTGAAGCTGACGATACGTATTGCTTGTCGGCTTCTTGTTCGAAATGATCAGCCTTAATAACTTGGAGATAAAATAATCGTATAATAAAAATAACAACAAGAAATAATATTCCAAAAATTCCAAACCAGATTCTTTTTTTAAAAATATCATCTTGCATAATAGATATGTTGTGTATTGTAACATATCTCACATAAACAAAAATACCCGTTCTGGTATTTTTAGTGTGCTAATGCAACAGTATCCTGTCCTGATGTTTCTACATAAGCAAATCGAGGTGTCTCAAGATTATTAAAACCAAATGTTGCTACTTTAGTCATATCAATTTGTGCTGCGAGATTAAAATAACGAGTCTCAAGATCAGCAACAACCATTTGTTCTTCTCGTAAATCATTGTACAACATCTTGCGTTCATTAATAGCAACTACTGTTTTTGCAATGAAAAATGAATACGTTATAAACATACCAACAATCGCCCCTAATAATATCTTATTAGAAGATCCTGAAAATAATGATGTTATTGTACGGGTGATTGTTTTCATTGTTTTTGAATAATACGCAACTGTGCACTACGAGCTCGAGGATTTTCTACAAGCTCCTCATCACTTGGTTTGATTGGTTTTTTTGTAATCAGCGTTGCAAGACCTGCGTGCGACTGATCTCGGAAAAAATTCTTAACGATTCTGTCTTCACCACTATGGAAACTGATGATAGCAAATCGTCCTTCTGGGGCGAGTACTGCAAATCCTTTTTCCAACACATCGGTGATTGCTCCATATTCATCGTTCGTAGCAATTCGCAATGCTTGAAATGTTTTGGTTGCCGGGTTTGTTCGCATCCATGGTTTCTTAGGAAGTACAGAATGAATAATCTCAACTAATTGAAACGTTGTGTCGATAGGATGCTTCTTGCGAGCTTCTACAATCGCGCGAGCAATTTTACGTGATGCTCGTTCATCGGCATAGACATACAACGTATCAGCAATCATTGCTTCATCCCATGTGTTTACAATATCCCACGCAGTACTGTCTTGATCTGTAGGATTGTCTTTTAATGTCATATGCAATGGACCATCTTCTTGGAAAGAAAATCCTCTGTTAGGATCCGCAATTTGAAATGATGACCATCCTAAATCAAGAAATATTCCATCTACGTGTTCAATATTATTTTCAAAAAGAACTTGGTCGAGATTTCTAAAATTTTCTCTGACTAGTATTTTTTTACAAGGAAATGCTTGTAATTTTTCATTTGCGCGAGCAATTGCATTCGAATCCAGATCGAAACCAATCAATGTCCCATCTGGTCCCAAATGTTTTGCAATCTCTGCAGCATGTCCTGCACCACCCAATGTTCCGTCTATATAGATTCCATCTTTTTTAATTGAAAGAGCATCTATAGATTCTTTGAATAATACTGGGATATGCATAATGTTCGAGGAATATTAAATCATTCCAATATCTGCTAATTTTTGTGCGAGTGATTCAGTTTGTTTATCAACCTGTGTTGTATAAGTATTCCAAACTTTTTCATCCCACAACTCAACGCGATTATGAATTCCTGCAACAACGACTTTTGTTCCAAGTCCTGCAATCTTTTTCAAAGTATCTGCAATCAAGATACGACCACTGGCATCAACATCAATTTCTGTGGCTGAACCAAGAAACGAACGTGCCAATGCTCGACTGTCAGCAGAACCTACTGATAGTCCTGCAAGTTTTTCACTAAATTTTTTCCATTCTGCTATCGGATACACAAAGAGACACTGGTCGAGACCTCGCGTGATAATAATTTTCTTGCCCATTTCCTTACGAAATTTCGCAGGTAACGACAAGCGACTTTTTTCATCCATGGTGTGACGATATTCTCCGATTAACATAATTTGTTTGGATTGATGAGGTGTTCCCACTTCATCCCACATCTATTGTATCTCATCCCACTCTATAACACAACAATCTTATGAGAAAAATCTTGTGGATAAGTATGAAGTAATTTATTCCAATAAAAAATCTGGGATATACCCCAGATTTTTTATTTAATTTCTGAAATTTTGAATTTCATGTATGGTTGTCGGTGACCTTTTTTCTTGTAGTAGCGAGATTTTTGTTTGTATTGGATAACGTCAATTTTTTGACCACGTCCTGCTTCTACAAATGTTGCAGTAACCACAGCCCCTGCAATTACAGGTGTTCCGATTTCTGTTTTTGATCCATTATCTTTCAATAATACCTGATCAAATGAAATAGTATCCCCTGCTGTAAATGTTCCATCGAGTTTTTCCACGGAAATAATATCACCTGTTCGGACCAAGTATTGTTTGCCTCCTGTCGCAATAACTGCGAAATTTCCTGTTTTTGTAGCTTTTGCCATAGTGAGGGTATTATACATGAATTGCTAAAAAGTGCAAGGGTTTGTATACTATCTCCATGATCACTCAATACCATTATAAAAAAGTTACTTGGATTGATCTTGAAAATCCAACTGCTGAGGATATTGCAATTCTTATTAAGGATTATGCGCTTCACCCTAATTGGGGAAATGAATTATTAGTACCAAGTGAACGAGCAAAAACAGACACTCATGAGCATGCATTTTACGCTGTTCTTCATTACCCTGATCATCCTTCATACCACCATGAATCACGTGATTTAGAAATTGATTATGTAGTAACTGACAAGGTGCTTATCACAGCTCATTACGAACCTATTGATATTTTTCTTGATACTGCAAAAAAAATATCAGTAGAAAATACACTCGATCATCATTCTGTAGGAAATGGATTTGAATTGTTTCTCATGCTCAACAATCATCTTTATCGAGGATTGCGCGAAGAGATTGAACCTCTTCAAAAAGAAATTCGCCGCATTGAATCGGAAATTTTTCAAGGAAATGAATTTCATATGGTAAAGGAGCTTTCTTCAATTCAAAGAAAACTTCTTGATTTCAAACAAACCATGAGAACTCATAAAATCATTCTTCATTCTCTGGAACTTCAAGCTCATAATCTCGTTCCTAAAATTGAAATCAACCAAGACACTATTTTCCGAGAATATTTTCGAGTAGAAAACACTCTTGAAAATAACTATGAACTTGTTAAAGAGTTGCGAGATACAAATGATTCATTACTTACTTCAAAAAACAACGATATTACGAAACGATTTACAATGATGGCATTTTTTACATTCCCTCTTACGTTAATTGCCATGATTCTCTTAGCTCCTGAATCTCCTGCTATTTTTCATACAGAACACGGATTTTGGATCATTATCGTAATTCTTCTTGTTTTCTTTGTATTCATGTATGGATACTTTGCTCACAAAAAATGGCTCTAAAAAAACCCCGCTGTTGAGGCGAGGTTTTTTTGCTAGATGGCAAAAATATAAACTTTTCCTTTGTAGGTTAATTTATAGGATCCGGTAATTTGTTTGTTGAATGCGATAATTCTTGACTCTTTCAAATTAAAAGAAATATTTAAAAGCCCGGGAAACTCTGCAGAGAAGGTTTTTGTTACTTTTTCCTCTAATTTTACAATCGTCTCTTTTTTTTGCTTATTTTCCAATAAGCTTTTTTTGAAAAGCGCATTAATTTTAGAACGAAAAATTTCAACATCTCCATTTTTCAGAACAGGTTTTTCTTTTAACTCTTGCAAGGCTTCTTCTATTCTTTTTCCTCTTGCAATAATCAAATGTCTGACATGAATAATTTGTTCATGTTTCTTGAAAGGTCTGGTTTGTGCTGGCATACGTTTTCTTTTTTAATGAAGTAATATATTTTCCTTACATCTATGTAACCATTATATTAGTAATAAGTCAAGATACCCTCATAGGTTTTTTTCAAGTAAGATACCACTATATGCAAATCTATCTTACAAACACCCTCTCAAAACAAAAAGAGGTCTTTTCACCCATACAGCCAAATATTGTTGGTATGTATCACTGTGGACCGACGGTCTATGACTTTGTGCACATTGGAAACCTTCGTGCCTTTACCCTCGCCGATATTACCCGACGTGTTTTTGAGTATAATAATTTTCAAGTAAACCAAGTCATGAATATTACTGACATTGGCCACCTAGTTTCTGATGGTGATGAAGGAGACGACAAAATGACTAAGGGCCTCAAGCGTGAAGGTTGGGATATTACCCTTCCAAACATGTTACGACTTGCTCGTAAATATGAGGACGCATTCCTGAATGATATTTCTGACATGAATATCTTGCGCCCTAAAATTGTTGTGCGTGCAAGTGAGCATATTGATGAAGACATTACTATCATCAAAAACCTTGAAGAAAAAGGTCATACGTATACCACTTCTGACGGGGTCTATTTCGCAACAGAAACTATGCACGACTACGGCAAACTTGGAAATATCATGCAGACCACCCACGATCATGCACGCATTGAAAATTCTGAGAAGAAAAATCCTCGCGATTTTGCACTTTGGAAATTTGATGCAACAAAAGGTTGGGAAAGTCCTTGGGGTAAAGGATTCCCTGGATGGCATATTGAATGTTCTGGAATGAGTATGAAATATCTTGGTAATCAATTTGATATCCACACAGGAGGTCACGATCTCGCATCAGTACACCACAACAATGAAATTGCTCAGTCAGAATGTTCTACCGGGCACGCACCATTCGTAAACTACTGGCTCCATAACGAATTTGTAAATATGGGCGAAGAAAAAATGGCAAAATCTGGAGGAAATTCAGTAACCCTTGAAACACTTCGTGAGAAAAATATTGACCCACTTGCGCTTCGTTATCTCTATCTCCAGTCGCACTACCGATCTCAAGTTTCATTTTCTTGGAATGCCCTCGAAGCGTCACAAACAGCCTTGAAGAAATTGAAGAATACTGTTTCAAATTTTCCTAACGATGGTGTTATTGCAGAATCATACCAAGTACTCTTTCACGAAATGATCAATGATGATTTGAATACTGCCGGAGCCCTCGCAGTCGTTTGGGAGCTTTTGAAAAATAAAGACGTTTCTGATGCTGATAAAAAAGCAACTATCCTTGATTTTGATCGAGTTCTTGGATTAAAACTTGATGAGAAAATTATTGAACAAGAAATTCCTGCTGAGGTTCAGATGTTAATCAATGAACGCAATCAGGCTCGTGCAGAAAAAAATTGGGTAAAATCTGATGAATTACGAGATCGTATTACAGCATTAGGTTTTGAGGTTCAAGATAAATAATAAATAAAAAACCTGTCACAT
>CAZJXT010000021.1:0-8810 GCA_964550225.1 uncultured Candidatus Saccharibacteria bacterium | reverse complement strand
ATCGCAGGCTGTCGCGTCCTTCATCGCTTCCATGAACCAAGGCATCCACTACTACACCCTTAGATTCCTATTAGGAAATCTAAAAATCACAAGTAACACACAATTTGTGTGACTTCATCATCTGTCTTGATGTGAAGATTTTTATATTCTACTTTTTTTGTAGAACTGTTCTTTGTTTTGCTTTTGTGAAAATACATTCCTGTATTTATACGAACCCAAATTCCCTATCGGGAATTTGAGCCCCATTTTTCTCAATCATTCTCGCACGGATAACAGTTGTATTTGGAAATAAATCCAGACACAAAATTTTGTGCGGAATGCATGAAGTTGACAATGATCTATAATCTGTCTCCTCTAAAAAAATAGAGTGACGAGGGGTAGTATATACGAACTAAAAATAAAGTCAACACCCGCTAGCCGTCTTTATTTCTGGGGATAAGTCGGATCTTTTATTAAGGCAAAACTAAGACCAAAAAACACTCTTTTCGGAGTGTTTTTTTCTTTTTTATTATATTTATTATTTTTGCGCAAAATCATTAGGCTCTTCATAAATCCCTGCTAAACGTTGACGGGCCTTTTCGATATCATATCTACATTTTACAATCTCTAAGGCTTTTTTAACTAAATTTTTTGGATCTGTTCCTAGATGTCGATGAATGACCATATCTTCTGATTCGTACTTTCCTGGCTTATCTGTATTCAACATAATCGGAGAACCTAATTGTTGTCCAGAAAATTGATTCAATTGTTCTATAAAGTTACCAAGTTCTCCATTTTGAGAAAGAAGGATTCCTAATAAATCATTTACGAATTGCTCTTGTGTAATATCATATTGATCAACTTTTTCTTGTCCTTTTTTAGTTGCAAGCTCCACAATCTTGTATTCCATTCCATCTATTTTGTATTTATCTTTTAGTCCAAGATAATCAAATGCTTGCATATAACTTTTACTAAATGAAGATTGTGTCTGATGAAGTTCCTTTGTTAATTTATCCAACTGTTCTTCTAGTTTATGTTTTTGGGTTTCAATTTTTTTTGCCTCCAATAACAACATCTCTTGCTGCATGTTTACAACAGATTCTTGTTCTTTTCTAACATCTTGACTGACTACTTCTGATTTTATCCCAAGCTGTCCCTCTGAGGGATTTGCTTGGTTTTTTTCTGCACTTGCTCCTAATGTTGAAACAGTTGCAACAGTTCCAAGAAAAGTATTTTTAACCCATTTTTTAGGTTTTTCAAAATTCAATTTCATATAAACATATTATACACTGACCATAAAACAAAAACCAGCCTATAAGCTGGTTTTTGAAAAGACTATTTACGAATTGAATCTGAGATTCGATCAAGTACGCGAGAAGCGTGTTCTTTACCACCCAATCCAAATGAGAGTCCAAATGCAAGAGCAAGTCCTGCTACAATTGCCATCCAAAGAGGCTGAATAAGATCTGAACCAATTCCTAATTGATTCAATGCAAATAAGATGGTAGTGATCCAAATCGCCCATTTTGCAAGTGATCCTGCAAGTGTTGCTGATGCGATATCGGCAACCCGAGCTGATCCTGAAACTGCTTTACTTGCGATTTCAGCAAGTACTGATCCAACTACTACAATTAATACTGCAATAATCACTCGAGGTAAGTAAAAGAGAACAATTTGTTGCAAGAACATGTTTACCTCTGAGAGTCCGAGCACGTTAAATGATCCTACGAGGAATGCAAGAATGAAGAACCATTTTACGAGCCATCCGATTAATCCACCAACATTCAAATGAAATCCTGCTTTGTTTGACCAATCTTTGATTGCTGTTTTTTCAAGCAATCCGTTTACTTTAGTCATGTTGATAACATGAGCTACAGCTTTTCCTACAAGACCCGCAACAACTACTCCAATAATAAGAATAACAACAGCAAGAATTACTCCTGGTAAGAAACTAATAATTCCTAACCAAAATGCTTGTAGTGCTGACAAAAATACTTGTCCTTGTGAAACGGCTAACATATGTATAAAAAAGATTAACGTTATTTAATATATGATAGCAAGAACCCCGGACAGGTTATGCATATCGTAATTATTATACCACTTAACAAAAAAAGGATGCAAGCATCTTTTTTTTCTCTAACTATCTTCGCAATTCTGGGTGATCAATTTTATTGATTAGTTTTTCATGGGGATAATCCAACACATCTCGCAAGAGCTTATCATACATATTGAGACGGTACATAAATTCAGAAGTGTCAAATACTGAATAACGGAGTTCTTTTCCTATTTCAGATTCAAGTTCTTTAATCTTACGATCGATCAATTTACGATCAAGTCTATCCCCTACAATCATGAGATCAAGTGAACGATCCTCGTCATGGAGAAACATACCTGACACAATAAAGAGTGACATCTTTCCCGCTTTTGAAAAACGACTTGGAAGTTCTTGAACATGCATACTACTAGAATCAACCAATAATCCTCGCAACGATTCTTCGAGAAGAAAATCCTTGTTCATTACAAACCCTTTCATTTTTTTACGAATACTCGACTTTTTCTTTACAATAATTTTTACGAGTGATTTTGGTTTTACAAAACCAATACGTACCAACAATGCGAGATCTTCTTTGATGACTCGAGGTTTTACACGCAATCGCAATGCGAGGTCTTCTAGAGTACATACTGTTTCTTGATTCAAGAGAAAAACCTTCATGAGTTTTACTCGTACAAGGGAACCAAATAATTTTCCGAGGATATCTAACTGTTTCATATGTCGGTATTATACATGAATATTCATCCAGCAAAAAAGCTCCCAAGGGAGCTTTTTTGTGGTGCA
Organism: uncultured Candidatus Saccharibacteria bacterium; assembly: GCA_964550225.1. Classification (GTDB taxonomy): domain Bacteria; phylum Patescibacteriota; class Minisyncoccia; order Phycocordibacterales; family UBA1006; genus CAIXMG01. The sequence goes on along the minus strand of CAZJXT010000021.1, from coordinate 5,995 downwards.
ATATGAATTTATTTCAATTCTACCTTTCCACCTGCGTCTTCGATAGCTTTTTTCAAAGCCTCTGCGTCTTCTTTTTTAGCTCCTTCTTTCAAAGTTGCTGGAAGATTATCTACCAAGTCTTTCGCTTCTTTCAAACCAAGACCAAGAGATTCTTTTACTACTTTCATGATACCAATTTTAGCACCACCATCAGAAGTAAGAATGACTGTAAAGTCTGATTTTTCTTCAGCAGCAGCTGCTGCTGGACCTGCAACCGCAACAGCGGCAGCAGATACTCCGAATTTTACTTCGAATAATTTTACTAATTCATTCAAATCAAGTACTGACATTTCTTCGATTTGTTTAACAATCGCAGCGAATTTTGCTGGGATTTCAACATTGTTGTTTGCTTCCATATATTTTTAAGATTAAATAATTAAATAATTATGCAGTTTTCTTTTCTGCAATTGCATTAAGTGCCAATACCAATCCTTGAATTGGACTATTGATAACATTAACGAACATTCCTCGAAGAACAGGCGTAGGAGGAATCGTAGCAATCGCTGTGATTTCTGCCTTATCCATGAATCGTCCTTCGAATACTCCTCCAAGCATAGTCATTTTGCCTTCAAACTTTTTTGCAAAATTCCATACTTCACGTGCTGGTGCAGTAAGATCTGCTGAGTAAGCAATTGCCACTTCTCCATCAAGTGATGGTAATTCACCGGCAATACCCGCATCAGCAAGAGCTCGTTTCAAAAGTGTTTTTTTCACCACTTTATATGAAGCACCTGCGTCATGGAGCGCATTACGTAGATTCGTTGTTTCTGCGACAGAAAGACCTGTTGCGGAAACAAATACTATTGATCCAGCCTCCTTGGTAATTGTTTGAAACATTGCCAAGAGTTCATTTTTCTTTTGCTTTGTAAGTGCCATAGATCAAATAAATAAAATTTATAATATGTACAACACCAAAATTGAGTTTCGACCTCGGTAGGATATTGAGCCTCATATGAAGCACCTACTGTCTAGGGTGTACAGAAAACCATAGTACTAAAAATCGCTATAAAGTCAAGATAATGTCTGGAATTTTTCCCAAAAATCAGTATAATCAAACCATATGAATACCTATAGAAAAGGAGCATTGGTTCTTGGGGATATTATTAGTTTTATCCTTGGTTTTTTTGCCTTTGGAACAATTATTTATGGATTTTCAGGAATCTCTAAAGCTCTTGATTTGCACGCACTTCCTTTTACCTTATTGGTTATTATCTGGATTGGAATTTTCTTTATTTTTAACTTTTACGAGTTACGTAACTCAAAACCAAACGCAGTATTTTTACGCAACATGGGAATTGCATCTATTATCATGCTCGCGGTTGGATTTATTTATTTCTATATTAACCCTCAAACTCGCATTACCCCGAAATTAAACTTGATTATTTTTGAATACCTTTCTCTTGTGCTTGTTCTTGGATTCCGAAGAATTTTCTATTTAGCAACTATGAATTCATTTCACACTCGATTTGCAATTGTGTGTTCCGAAGAAAAATTTCACTCTCTCGTTTCAGAAATTACAGAAAATCCACAACTTGGTTTTCAAAACAAAGGAATCTACACAAGTCTTACTGATTTCGTTGCAGAAAATCCAACTATTGATTTATTAATTATTCATAAAACAAGTGAACACGAAACCGAGCTCCTTGAAAAAATTCTCGCAAGCAATATCGAGGTTATTGATTTACCAGCAGCTTATGAAACAATTCTCTACAAAATTCCTGTTGATTTTATAGACAATCAATGGATTGTTCGATCGATTACCAAAGGTTCAGATATTTTCTATCGAGCACTTTCTCGTGTTATTTCAATTCTCTTTGCCATTATTGTAGGAATTATTACCCTTCCTATTTCTCTTCTGATTATGATTGCGATTAAGCTAGAGGATGGTGGACCGATTCTTTACAAAAATGATCGCATTGGAAAACACGGAAATGTATTTTTTCTTTATAAGTTCAGATCAATGATTCTTGATGCAGAAAAAAACGGCGCTCAATGGGCCAGTGTTGTTGATAATCGAGTAACCAAAGTAGGTGCGATTACTCGAAAATTACATATCGACGAAATTCCTCAAATGATTAATCTTCTCCAAGGAGACCTCGATCTTGTTGGACCTCGTCCAGAACGGCCAGAATTTGTTGCTCAATTAGAACGAGATATTCCCTACTATTTTATGCGACACACCATCACTCCTGGTTTTACCGGATGGGCGCAAATTAAATTCCGTTATGCACGCACCGTCATGGATTCTCGCGAAAAATTTGAATATGATTTGTACTATATTAAAAACCGAAACCTCTTTTTAGATTTCGGCATCATTATGAAAACCGCACAGATCGTGTTTACCCATGCAGGGAGATAAATATTCGTTCTTATGAAACCAATTCTTGTATCTCATTTCCACAGACTCAAAAAATACTTCATTGATCATGGGGCTTCTTTGATAAGGTCAAGTTTTTGGCTCAATGCAAATTTTGTTACAACAACATTTCTTGGTTTTATTTTTTCATTGGTTATTGCAAATTATGCCAGTAAAGAAACTTACGGGCTCTATCAATATATTCTTTCAACTTTTTCATTCTTAGGTGCTTTTACACTCACAGGAATGAATACGGTCGTTACTAAAGCAATCGCTCAAGGTTATGAAGGGGCATTACAACAATCGATTCGACCTCAATTATTTTATGGAATTATCCCTAGTTTTTTAGGAATCATTATTGCTTTTTGGTATCTATTTCATGGAAATAATCTTTTAGGAATAAGTTTTCTTATTATGGGAACCCTATTTCCTATAACAAGTACATTTAATACCTATAATGCATTTCTTGTAGGAAAAAAATTATTTAAACAGCAATTCTTTTTTTCTTTCATCTTCAATATCATTTACTACGGAATAATGATTGCGATTGTTTTTGTTTCTCCAAAAGCACTTTGGTTAGTACTAGGAAATTTAATATTAGTCGGTTTGTTTAATTATATTTTTTATAAGATTTCTCTAAAAGTCTTTTTGCAAAACAATAATACTTTTCCTGATTTACTCTCTGATGGATTACACCTCAGTATTTCAAATATTCTCCCTACTCTATTAGTCACATTCGATAACATTTTGGTATATTATCTATTGGGACCTGTTATGCTTGCTATTTACTCAATTATATCAGTCATTCCTCTACGAGTAATTGGCCTTGCTCGATCATTTATCACTGCATCTATCCCAGATATCTCTCGGCATTCTTCTGAATCAATTAGACCAATCATTGTTAAAAAGATTTTCAAAATATTTATTATTAGTAGTATTATTGGTATTGGGTATATCATTACTGCGCCACTGTTTTTTAAATATCTTTTTCCAACCTATAAACCCTATGCTGGGCTTTCTATTTTCTTTACCGTTTCAGCAATACTCTCAACAATAGCCACCTTTATCACTTCTACTGTTATTCTCACGCAAAACAAAACACGTGTTTACGTGTTTAATACTCTTTACCCCATCATTACGATAAATATTTTAGCATTTGCTGGATTTTACTATGGAATTATCGGTATTATTACTGGTCGTATTATAAGCTCACTTATGACTATTCTTTTAGCAATGACTATTATTAAAACCAAAGAATTTAGTAAGCAAATAATGAACACGTGACGATGTGCTATGATTCTTAAAAATATTTTGATAATCACTCGTAGAAACAACGAGTGATTTTTCACGAATTTTATTACCAAGTTCTTGTAATTTTTTCCTGAAATCTTGTTCATCATGAAACTGAACAATCGATTCATAGTTGAGATGGGTTTTTTCAGGTACTTCAATATCAATACCCTCTGTTAACAATACACATCGGTTTCCTAAGATTTCCCAAAACCGAGCAGTATCATAACCTCCACCACTAACAGAAATTCCAACCTTGGATCGTGCAAGAAGTTTATAAAAATCATCACGTCCTGCTGTTTTTTGGTAATCAAAAACAAAACCTTCTGTTGCATGAGTAGCACAAATAAATCCGTTTTCATTGCAAAATGATATAACGATTTCTCGAACCTTTTTACGCAAAGGGGGAAATTCATCTTGTCCAAAAATACAGAAAAAATCAATATCTTTTTCTTGTTGAGGATTATAAAAACGCATGGTTCGTTCTTCGATACCGAAAGGAAAAGGTGTGACTCCTGCTGAGTACGGTTTTTCCCGGCGTGCGTATCCTTTACACTTCTCAAGCATTTCTTTATCTATAGCACCAGGACCTGTATATATATTTTTTGCAATCTGTTCTTGAATTACCGGATCAAGTCTCCGATTTCCTTTTAATTCTGATCCGTCAATAAATACTGTTTTTTTAAAACAGTTAATTGTTTTTGCAAGTTCATAATTTGTTTGACCGTTATCAAGTCGGCAAAAAAATATTCCATCTGCACATAATGCATAAGCAATGAAATCTGACCTACTTAATTTACACTGTTTTAATCCAAAAGGATCTTGGTACCCACTTGTTATTGCATAACTTATTTTGTTTTGCTTGCGAAATGATTCTAGCCCATCAAGAACAGTGTTTGTAAGATATTCACCTTTAGTAATAGGGGTTATTACTGCAAATTTGGGAGTATCTGTAACATTCGGATCAAAAGGTAATTCTTTTTTTCTTAAAATAAAAATATGTTCTGATGTAAACCCTATTTTTTCTAATAGAGCTCTGAGAGTATCCCACCCAAAACCATATCCAGAATATACAGGACCTGGAATAATTTTCTCTATAGAAAAACCATTTTGTTCAAACATGTGTGACCATGATTTTTTGCTCCACGATCTCCATTCTTTATAGTGACTTGTATAATTTCCATGAATTTGCGGTAATAATAATCGAAACCATCGAGACTGTTTTTTAGGAATAACCGCGTTAATATTATTTTCAGATACTGCAGGATTACCTTGAAAGAACTTCTTACCTTGCACGAAATCGACTATGCGATCCAAAAACAAATCCATGAGGCTAACATAAAAGAGTAATAAGTAACTGAGTTTTAACCCTCTCGCTGGAACTACATGAACCACATACCCGTCCGATTGTAATATGACACGTATTGCTTGTAATAAATGATCTGGATGAGCAAGATGTTCAATAAGATTTGAAGAAAATACAAAATCGAAACGTTTTTTTAATAGCTCTGATGAAATAGCATCAGCATCTTCTAGCGCATAAACTACTTCTGGATGTTTCAGACTTGGATCAAGCCGTTTTCCATTGAGATCTGTAGATATTAAATGATGACACATTTTTTTTAACAAACCTGACTGAAAACCATCACCGCAGCCAAATTCAATTCCATCATTGAATTTTTTTTCATGAAAATAATTCCGAACCATTTCAATTTCTCGACTTCGGAGGGTATGTAAATATTTTTTCCAATTTGTTTTAAAACTCATATAATATTAAAAATAAGATTCAAGAATTGTAGTATGTCGATCTAGTGAAAAATGTTTTACCTTTTCAAAGGCGTTATTTTTTAAATAATTTCGTAGTTCTGCATCATTTAATAATTTAATACACGCATTCGTAAGTTCAGAAATATTTTCTCGAGGTACTATAATACCTTCTTGCTCGTGAGTAATAATATCAGCCGTTGCGGGAAAATCTGAAATAATAATTGGGAGCGGTGTCGCCATTGCTTCTACCGCAACCAAAGCAAGTCCTTCATACCGCGATGGTAAGATAAAGACATCGCATGATTTCATAAGATTTGGGATATTGCTTATCACCCCCAAGAAAAAAACTCTATCTGCAACACCAAGTTTTTGTGCAAGCTGTTCTAATGATTCACGATCTGAACCTTGCCCCGCAATGAGCAATACCCCTTTTGGAACCTGTGCGAATGCTTGTAATAGTATATCTACTGCTTTTTGATAAATCAGTCTTGCTACAAATAAAAATTTAAGCGCGTCTGCGGGAACATAAGGAATGATCATTTT
>CAZJXT010000020.1:0-9531 GCA_964550225.1 uncultured Candidatus Saccharibacteria bacterium | reverse complement strand
GACCTCCTCAGTGCAAGTGAGGCGCTCTACCAACTAAGCTAAGGGCCCATGGTCCCGAACCTATAATAGACTCGGGATATGAAAATCATTCGTCGATATCAGTCAAAAGAGACTAATCTCCAGACGAATGATGATATTCTTATTATTTCATAAAGAAACCTAAGAATATCTTGTTTCGTAAGAACAATCCTATACTATTTTACTGAAATTGCAAGTTTTTGCAAGTATATTATTTTAAAAAATCTTTGGTTCTTTTTTGTTTATGAAACGTAATTGCAAATCGATGCGATTCATTATTTGCGAGTAAAATATCTTTTTTATATTTTTTAATAAGCGCAGGATCTCCATGGAGCGCTTTCGGTTTATGACGATCATCCTTAATAACGGAAATAATTGGAATTGTTTTGACTAGTTTACTGGCAATATTATATTGCCCCATTCCCCCATCAACCACCATCAAATTCGGCATTGGCCACTCTGGATGATTAAGACGTCGTGTAAGCAATTCTTTAAGATTTCCATAATCATCATTTCCTTTTCCTGATCGAATGATAAATTTACGGTATTCTGTCTTATCTACACGACCATTTATAACCACCGTCATCACCCCAACTGTATTTTTTCCTGACATGTGTGCAATATCATATGACTCGATTCTAAAAGAATTTATAGGGTCTTTTTGAACAAGATCATATTTGATCAGTGCTACATCATTAATATGATTAAGTGCAAATATTTTTTTCTTTGCGACTTCTGCAAGCTCAAACTCGTGCTTCTTAGCATGAGATTTCATTTCTTTTTCAAGTGATGCGATAACTTGAGATTTCTTGCCACTTAAAAACAGTTTAATGTTTCTAATATTTTTAGCATATTCAGTTTCTTGTGAAGGAGTTAATCCCAACTGACGATAAAATTCTTGCTGATCTTTTTTTGCAGAATGATCATCAACAAATGGAAAAATCTTTCGAATGATTTTCAAGGCATCACGCAAGAGACTTCCGTTTGGATACGGACCAAAAACGGCATTAAATTTCTGCATTTTTGTTTCGCGTTCACGAATAATAATTACTTTTGGTAATGGATCATTGGTGATTGCAATACAATTAAAGCTCTTGTTATCTTTTTCTTTGATATTATATTTCGGCTGATATTTTTTGATCAAATTTGCTTCAAGGATCAAGGCTTCAAGGACTGAATCAGTTTCTTGAAATTCAATAGTTGTCGCCTGGACCGTCATATCTAAAATCCCCGGACCTCGGGTATCAATTAAATCCTTGGCAAAGTAACTGCGTACGCGATCACGCAGATTCGTCGCCTTACCAATATACAAAATTTCTTTACCCTTTTTCCAGAAGTAAACCCCTGACTTGTCAGGAAGATTGAGTTTTTTCAAATCTTGACTTTTCACGATATGTATTATAAATAAAAACACCGCTCTGTAAAGCGATGTTTTTATAATTCATTAAAACAATTTAATTATATCTTTTACTGATACCACCAACATCAACAGTATCAGCAATATAAACCCAACCCCATTCGTCCACTCGACAAATTTCTTTGGCAGTGGCCGGCGAATAATAGTTTCAATAATTACGAAAATAATACGTCCTCCATCCAGTGCCGGCAGAGGTAAAATATTAATCACCGCAAGATTGATAGAAATAATCGCAGCCAAGAGAATCACATACGAGAATCCAATTTTCTGTGCATCTCCCACCATTTTAGTAAGCCCCACAGGTCCTGAAATGGTCTCGAGGCTCATTTTCCCACCAATTAAATGTCCGAATGCCGTAAAGGTTCCACCTACCGCAGCAGAGGTACTCTTTGCACCTTCGCCAAATGCTTTAAAAAATGGCAACCCTGGAGCAATTCCAACCATGTCTACTGATACCCCAATCGCTCTATGATCAGCCACAATTCCAGATACCGGTATTATAGAAATATTCAAATGATCACCTCCTCGATCAATTGAAACCGTAACTACTTCACCCTCCTTCACTGTTTGAATAAACGCTATAAAACTTTCAGGTGTCGCATTCGTAAGAATTGCAGACGATGTTGAAACTTTTGAAATAGTATCCCCCGCTTTAATTCCTGCTATTTGTGCAGGTGATTTATCTGCAACTTGTAATACGGTAAGATGAGAATTTTTTAGGAGTGAAGGATCCTCTGTTTGTGAAGCTAATGTTGGAGCTCCAGCCATAAGAAGTCCAGAAAAAATAATCCAAGCAAGAATTACGTTCATAGTAACCCCAGCAACCAAGACAATAATTTGTTGCCACCATTTTTTCGCCATCATACTGCGGTGAAAATCAGGATCATCTGCGTCTAATGAATCCTCGCCATGGATTTTTACAAATCCTCCGAACGGAATCCAGTTTAGGGTATATTCCGTTTCTCCTCGTTTAAACAATCGAACCGCTCGCGGAGGAAACCCCATTCCGAATTCATCCACACGAATTCCAAATAATTTTGCAAACGCAAAATGTCCCAATTCATGGACAAATACGAGTAACCCTAAAATTATAATAAATATGATGATGGACATAATTAAACCGTAGTAATGTCAGCTTCTTTTTTAGTAAACAATTCCTCTAGTTTTCCATTGATTTCGTCTACATGTTTTTGGAGTTCTTCTTTTGCACGAAATGCATCGTCTTCGGCTTTTTCTGTTTCAGAAATATCTTTATCTGTTGCTTGGCGAGCAAGACGAACTTTAACACGCGCCTCTTCGAGTTTTTCTTTACAGAGTTTTACAAGTGACAACTTAGATTCTGCAGTAAGCTGTGGTACTGAAACACGCAAACCATTTCCATCAGAAATAACTGATAGTGGAAGCCCTGAATCTCGAATAGCTGTTTCAATACTCTTAATAGACCCTTTATCCCAAGGACTAATGCGCAATGTTCGAGCTTCTTCTACGGTAATAGATGCAATATTTTTAATAGGTTGAAATGACCCATATGATTCCGCTTGAATAGAATCAAGGAGTGCTGGATTTGCTCGTCCTGTTGAGATCTGAGAGAACTCTTTAGTAAGCCATTCTAAGATAGTTGTAAATTCTTGTTTGAGTGTTGAAAAGTTATATGCCATAGACGCTCAGTATAGCGTATTATCACTCTATTTCAAAATAGGAATAATCATAGCTAAATAATCAAGAATGACTCGATGTGACGCTCCACGAATCATTGCATAGGCTCGCATTTGGCGAATATCTGCAAACAATTTCTCATCTCGGATATTCTGATTCCATACATTTTTTTCTAGATGATCAATACTTGCAAGAACTTCTTCTTTCGATAAATTATTCTCATCTTTTTTATCTTTGGTTACGGTTTCAATCATCTTAAACCTCTCTGCAAGTGACGCTTTGAGAAAATCAGAAACATTAAGTCGAGTTTCTCCCATATCTAACGATCCTGTAATAATTCGCACTCGAGATAATAGAGTAGGTAATAGATTATCACTATTCGAAACAAGAATTATAATAAAAGTATTTTCGTGAGGTTCTTCAAGTGTTTTTAAAAGCGTATTTTGAACATCATGTGCTATACGATCACAAGAAATGATATAAAATCTTTTATCTGATATTTTTTTAGATGCCAATATATCGATAATACTATGAGCGTCATCCATTAATAATTGCTCTTCTTCAAAAAAAATAATGTCTGGATTTCCTTGAAAATAAATCCCTTGTTCCATTAAAAATTGTTTAAGATTTTTTAAATTTGTTTTTCTATTTCCTAAAATCACCGTTGCGTGACTCATGGCTTCAATTGATGAAAACATATATTCTGAGTATATCAAAAAAACGCCATTTCGGCGATTTTTTATTTTTTAGCAAGCAGAGCTCGATTATAGGTATCCATATGATCAAGCGCAATTCCGATTCCCTTAACAACACAATAAAGTGCATCTTCGGCAAGAACAGCCCTTACTCCTGTTTTACGGTATACCAAATCAGTTAAATTACGTAGCTGTGACGATCCCCCTGTCATCACAATTCCGTTATCAATAATATCAGCAGCTAGTTCTGGGAGCGTGTTTTGTAACACATTTTTAATGGCATCTATTATTTTTAACAATTCGGTATCAATAGCTTTGGTAATTTCATTTGTTGAAATTTTTACAGAACGAGGAAGCCCTGTCACATAATCACGACCTTTAACAATCAACTCTAGCTCTTCTTCGATAGGAATAGCTGATCCGATTTTAATTTTAATCTTTTCAGCAGTACGATCTCCAATAGCAAGACTATACTGTTTTTTCAAATAGTCAGTAATTGCGCGATCAATTTTATTTCCTGCACATTTCACAGAAGTACAAGCCTGAATTGAACCGAGTGAGATTACCGCAACATCCGTTGTTCCTCCTCCAATATCAACCACCATATGTCCATGAGGTTCGTTAATAGGAATTCCTGCTCCAATTGCAGCCACAATCGGTTCGCGCACCACATGAGCAACCTTGGCACCTGCTTTCATAGCTGCCTCCACCACAGCACGACGTTCTGTTGAGGTAACTCCAGCAGGAACTGAAATCATCACCTCTGGCTTTAAAAAACCAGAACCTCCAAGTGCTTTGTTCATGAAATAACGCAACATCGCTTCAGTAACTCGATAATCCGCAATCACCCCATCACGCATAGGTCGATAGGCAATAATTGAATCGGGTGTTTTTCCAAGCATTGCTTTTGCTTCAGAACCAATAGCAAGAATTTGATGATCGTGCTCAGAAATAGCAACAACAGAAGGCTCGTTTACTACGACCCCTTTTCCTGGTAGATATACCAACACATTTGCAGTCCCTAAATCAATCCCTAATTTTTTCGAGAAAAATGTCATAACTATCCGCACTGTAGCATAAAAATAAGCCGAATGAAATTTTGACATTAATCATTAATTATGATTATATATTTTGGAACAAAAACTCCATCAAATGAAAATAATAACTCGTATCAGAATTTTTTTTCTCAATTTATTTGTTTTTTTTTGAAACTACAATAGATGATATCTTTTCATCGGTAGTAATAACCCAAGATAATATTACCATTGAAAGTGAAACCGGAATTATTACTTTTTCAAAATTTCAAGAAGAACCTATTGAGCACATTTTCGTCCCCTTTGAAAATGTTCTTGCATCACAAGGAATGATTAATCTAGATGAAGAATCGTTCTGTTTATATGGACAATATGGATATAACAAAAACTTGTGGAATGTACACATTATTGCAAAACATAACAACACTCTTACTTTGTTTATCAATAAACCCTTCATTGGATTTATACCTTCAGAAAATGAAAATGTTTTACAAGATATCAAACAGGTTCTTGTTCTATCAAAAAAAATACGGATCAGTCCTGATTATTTTTTCCCAACGGATTATTGTAAATTAACACAAGTTGATTATTATTTTGAAATGCCTAAGTTTGGACATTGATCCCTCATCGGCAACTTCTTTACTCTGCGCTCCTTGCGCAGAGTTTTTTTGTTTGAAATAGAAACACCTACCAAGATCTTTCAACTTGTTGTAGTCCTTGTCGATATTCATGAACTCGCGATCGTGTTGCAGGGCTTGTAGTTTCAGGTAAATGATTTATATCAAACCATTGCGCATCTTGTAATTCAAAACTTATTTTTGGTTGTATTTTTTCCATAATTTGTTTTACAAAAATAAAAACGGTATCTCGCTTCCCTTCAGCCGATGCGTCATATCTCCCCAGTTGATAATCAACATCCTCTATTATTATTTTTGTTTCTTCATAAAGTTCACGCAATGTTTCTTGGATAGGATCTTTGTGAGATGAAATACCTCCACCTGGTAAATTCCAGAATCGAGATCTTCGATGTCGAACCAGTAATATTTCATTTCCACAAATCAGTATCATTCTTCCACCATGAGTTTTTAGACGAGTTATTTTCCAATATGTTTTTGCAACAAATAGCGAGGTGATGTATGCAATGTTTTTTATTTTTTCTGTCATAAGCAATAATAATATCACAAAATAAAAACAAGGGATCATTCTTGTTTTTAAAAGACTGCGATTATATAAAAACTCTACACCACCTCATCATGACGTACCTCGCGCCAGGCACCAGGTTGTAAATTCCCAAGAGTAATTTTTCCTACGCGAATACGTTTCAAATTTTCAATAGTCAATCGACACGCATCCGCCATTCTACGAATTTGATGTTTGCGACCTTCTTGTAAAATAATTGAAAACATATGTTCGTCTATTTTTTCTGCGCGAGCCGGGAGTGTTTTTTTATCTCCTAAAAAAATTCCTGTGCGCATCCGCTCAAGAGCTTCGGCAGTTACCGATTCACGAACGGTTACAATATATTCTTTTTCTATCTCTGAATGTTCTCCAGTAACAGCACGTGCTAATAGTCCATCATCAGATAATAAAATAAGCCCTTCAGAATCTTTATCAAGTCGCCCAATTGGTGCCAGATGTTTAAAATCAGGAAGCAGATCATGGATATCGGTATGCGCAGGATCTGTTTTGGTGGTTTCAATACCACGAGGTTTATAAAACGCAATGGTTTGTTTTGTATCAAGCGTTCCCACAATTTCAACGATGTCTGTATCTGGATGAATACCAAAACCCGTTTCGCGAACAACGGTACCGTTTACCGAAATTTTCCCATCTAAAATGAGCTGCTTTGCCTCGCGTCGTGATGCGATATTTAAATGGGCAATATGTTTTTCAAGTCGTACCAAACCGTCGGGTAATGTAGATTCTGATTTCATTTTAACACTATATCATAGGACATTTCATATTCAAAAAGTCAACATTTTCTCTATGCTATACTCACCCTATCTATGTACATCATGACGATTATTCCCATCGCCAAAGGAATTCCTCGCGACGAATTGTCGTATTTTTCTGCGAAAGAAATTTCATTGGGAACACTGGTCACCATACCTTTTGGAAATCGATCTATTAAAGGCGTTGTTGTAAATCAGCAACCTGTTCGTGATTTGAAAGGATCTATTAAACAAAGTGATTTTGCATTACGCAATATTACAACGATTCATTCTGAGCGGTTACCTGAGGCGTTGTTTAAGGCTGGGCAAAAATGCGCTAGCATTTTTGCCCAGCCTGTTGGAAGCATTCTCCAAACAATGATTCCTAATCAATTGTTTGATTATTATCTTACCCATCCTGTTGCCTTAATAAAAAAATCTACCACCCGATCTGATAGGTATGCTATACAAGTTCCTTATTCAGAACGTATTTCTTTATATAAAACAACGATTCGAGAAAATATGGCAAAACAACAATCAACCATGATTGTTGTACCTTCTATTATTCAAGCAGAAAAAATATATACATTAATTTCTCAAGGTATTGAAGATCATATAACGATTCTTCATAGTAAAAAAACAAAAAAATACACCGAGAAAACCCTGCAGAAAATTTTCACCTCAAAAAAACCTCTGGTACATATCACCACAGCACCATTTGCATCCTGTGTTCGTGATGATTGGGAAACTATTATTATTGAACAATCTTCATCATCCTATTATCGCTATCCATTCAAACCTATTTTTGAAACAACGCAATTTATTGAATCATTTGCCCAAGGAGTACATGCACGTCTTATTTACGCCGATACACTTCTCTCTCTTGATATTCGTAAAAAAATTGCTGACCGAGAAGTTATTGATTATCGATCAAGTTGGCACATTGCAAAACCGGAACTAACAGCATGTATTGATATGAAAGAGCCCGATGAATCAGGTGCAACAAAACCTTTTGAATTACTCCATCCTCGAGCAGTAAAACTCATCAATCGCGCCTTGAGTGAAAAAACACAAGTAGTACTTCTCACGAGTCGTAAAGGATTAGCTCCTATGACAACCTGTTCTGATTGTGGAACTTGTATTGTTTGTCCTGTATGTCAAACGCCACTTGTGCTACATAAAAAACAATCTGGATTAGAACATGAATCGCGCATTTATATGTGTCATCACTGTATGCACACCACAAAGCCACAAGATCGTTGTTTGATCTGCGGGAGTTGGAAACTCACCCCATTAGGAATTTCTACTGAGTCTTTACTTGAAAAAATAACAACTGATTTCCCTACCGCAAAACCATTCATGGTGGATGGTGATACTACGACACCTGTAACACTTCAAAAAATTATTACCTCTTGGAAAGAAACCCCTGGAGGGGTGCTTATTGCAACACCAATAATTCTTGGATATCTTGATCGTTGCGAATATGGAATTGTTGTTTCTCTAGATTCACTTCTTGCAATGCCTCATTACACTTCAGGAATTCAAACACTTCATACCACTATGACCTTTTTAGAAAAAATAACCGCACGAGCTATCATTCAAACTCGTAATTTCCAGAATGAGGTTATTCAAACAATTCATCATGATGATGTGCATGCATATATAAATCAAGAAGAGAGTGCTCGTAAGCTGTTTCACTATCCTCCTTATCAAACAATTCTTAAAATAACGAATGAGGTTTCTAAAACACAAACTCGTGAAATTATTGAATATTTTGAAACTATTTTCAAAATATATGATCCTGATGTTTTGATAAAAAAATCAAAACAACTCAATACTGTTATAGTGCAACTCATTTTACGCGTAGAGCCTCAAGTATGGCTTGATCCTCATCATGAACTTCATCATATTCTTATGTCTCTTAGTAAAGAGTTTACTGTTGAGATAAATCCAGAAAGTGTGTTATAGTGCGTTCATGATTTTAGCTACCTCACATGAAACTGATTACGAATTAATTGATTCAGGTAACGGTAAAAAACTTGAACGTTATGGTTCAGTCATTATGGATCGCCCTGATCCACAATCGTTATGGCAACCATTAAAAAATCGCGATGTCTGGAACACTGCAAACGCGGTTTTTATGCGTACAGGGAAAATAACAAAATGGCATAAGGATAAAACAGTTCCTTCTGCATGGCCCATACATTTTGCAGGATTAGTATTTGAAATTCGCCCAACATCTTTTAAACACACCGGACTATTCCCTGAACATCGAGAGAATTGGAAATGGATGCAAGATCTCGTAAAGGCGCGGCTTGCTTCGCAAGCCGCGCCAAAAATCCTCAACCTCTTTGGCTACACCGGCGGAGCCTCTCTTGCTTGCGCACAAGCAGGAGCCGAAGTCGTTCATGTCGACGGATCAAAAATGGCAATTGCTTGGGCAAAAAAAAATCAAGAACTTTCTGGTTTGAATGATACGCCAATACGATGGATTCTCGATGATGCGATTTTATTTTTGAAACGAGAGATTAAACGTGGAAATAAATATGACGGAATTGTCATGGATCCACCAGCATTTGGTCGCGGACCCAAAGGTGAAGTATGGAAAATTGAAGAACAATTTGATGAATTAATGAAACTCTGTAAGTCAGTACTTTCTGATAAACCACTCTTTTTCCTTATTAACGGATATGCTTCTGGATATTCACCTATTGCTTACCAAAACAACTTGTTAGTTCTCGTAGAAAAACATGATGGACTTATCGAAACCGGTGAACTTG
>CAZJXT010000019.1:0-9700 GCA_964550225.1 uncultured Candidatus Saccharibacteria bacterium | reverse complement strand
TTATTGCCCACATCGATGCGGGTAAAACTACTACCTCAGAACGTATTTTGTTCTATACCGGTATGTCCCACAAAATTGGTGAAGTGCACGAAGGTGAAGCAACCATGGACTGGATGGAGCAAGAAAAAGAGCGAGGAATTACCATTACCTCTGCTGCGACTACTTGTTTTTGGACACCTACTTATGTAGCCGACAAAAAAGATAAAAACAAAAAATATCGATTTAACGTAATTGATACCCCAGGACACATCGACTTCACTATCGAAGTGCGACGTTCTTTGCGCGTACTCGATGGAGCGCTCGTAGTATTCGACGGAGTAGCCGGAGTGGAACCACAATCAGAAACAAACTGGCGTTACGCTGACGAAGGAAAAGTGCCTCGAATTTGTTTCATCAACAAACTTGATCGAACAGGAGCATCATTTGAACGATCTTTCGCATCAATCATCGATCGTCTTACAAAAAATGCAGTTCGATTCCAAATTCCAATTGGTGAAGAAGAACACATGGAAGGAGTGGTAGATCTCTTGAAAATGAAAGCATACTATTTCGAAGGAAACATGGGATCTGATGTTGTTGAAAAAGAAATTCCTGAAAATCTCAAAGCTGATGCAGAAAAATATCATGCAATTCTTATTGAAAAAATCGTAGAGCACGATGAAACAATGATGATGGAATTTCTTGATGGAAAAACAGATTTCCCAATTGACGATTTGAAACGAGTTGCTCGAAAAGCAACTATTGCAAACGATCTTGTTCCCGTATTTACAGGAACAGCATTGAAAAACAAAGGAGTACAACTTGCTCTCGATGCGGTAGTAGATTACCTTCCAGCGCCAACTGATTTGGCTGACAATAAAGGAATTAATCCTGATACTGGAACAGAAGAAACACGAAAAGCATCTGATGAAGCACCATTGGCAGCTCTCGCGTTCAAGGTAGCAACCGATCCATTCGTAGGACAATTGATTTTCTTCCGTGTGTATTCTGGAACCTTGGAAGCAGGTTCATACATTTTGAACACACGAACAGGAAACAAGGAACGTATCGGACGAATTTTGCGAATGCATGCAAACGAACGAGAAGAAGTGAAAAAAGTTTTCGCAGGAGAAATTGCTGCTGCGGTAGGATTAAAAGAAACTACTACTTCAGATACGTTGTGTGATCCAGCACACCCTATTATTCTCGAAGAGATTAAAATTCCAGAACCAGTAGTGTCATTGAAAATTGAACCAAAAACAAAAGCCGATCAAGAAAAAATGGGTATGGCTCTCAGTCGTCTTGCATCAGAAGACCCTACTTTCCGAGTAACTTCAGATCCTGAAACAGGAGATACTATTATCTGGGGAATGGGAGAACTTCACTTGGATATTATCGTTGATCGTATGAAACGAGAGTTCGGAGTAGAGGCAAACGTAGGACGACCTCAAGTAGCATACAAAGAAACGATTACAGGAACTGCTGAAGTAGATAACAAGTATGTAAAACAATCAGGAGGTAAAGGACAATATGGTCACGTAAAAATCCGAATCAAACCAATGGATCTCAATGTGAATCCAGAAGATCTTCCAAAGAACGTAAAACGTTCAGAAGGGTTCGAATTCATCAACAACATCAAAGGAGGGGTTATTCCACAAGAATTTATTGCTCCAGTTGAAAAAGGATTGAAAGAAGGAATGCAGCGAGGAGTGTTGGCAGGATACCAAATGACTAACATTTCAGCAGATTTGTTTGACGGATCATCTCACGATGTAGACTCAAGTGAAATTGCCTTCAAAGTTGCCGCGTCACAAGCGATGCAAGAAGCTCTTGCAAAAGCTTCTCCGGTAATCCTCGAACCAATGATGAAAGTAGAAATTACTATTCCAGAAAAATTCCTTGGGGATATTACTGGAAACGTGTCATCAAAACGAGGAATGATTGAAGGGGTAGATGATCGAGGAATGGTGAAAGCTGTTCGTGCGATTATGCCACTTGCTGAAATGTTCGGATATATGAACTCACTTCGATCTATGACCGAAGGACGAGGATCATTTACGATGGAATTCACTCGCTATGATATCGTTCCACGAAACGTAGCAGAAGAAATCATCAAGAATCGTAAATAAGCAAAAACAAAATTTCCCTTAAGGGGATTTTTTGATATAATAAAAATATGAAAGAATTTTTTAATCAAAAACAAGCGATAGTATTAGCAATAGGATTAATCCTCGCAGTTATTATTGGAGGTGTGTTTTATACCACAAAAACAACAGGATCAAACACATTAACCGTAACAGGTTCTGCAAAGATGCAAGTAAACGCAGATAATGTTATTTGGCGATCAAGTCTTACTCGCAGTGTTTATGCATCTGAATTAAAAACAGGGTATGCTCAAATTGGAAACGATTTGAAACTGGTTCAAGCATTCATGCGACTCAAGGGTATTCCTGATACTGCGATTACAATTACTCCGATTGTTGTCAATGAAGAATGGAATCAAGATACGAATGCTCCAAAACGATACACCTTGCGACAAAACATCGAAGTTAAATCAGAGGATGTAAACGGTCTTACGGTTATAGCAAAACAAGTTGATCAGTTAGTTGCTCAAGGAGTGTTTTATCAAACCGATTCAGTAGAATATTATTACTCAAAGCTTAATGAGGCACGTGTGACATTGCTCACCGATGCAATTAGTGATGCAAAAGCTCGTGCGAGTGCTATGTCTAAATCTTCAGGATCTCGAGTTGGAAAACTTGCCTCAGCCTCAAGTGGAGTGGTGCAGGTATTATCTCGAGGAGCGATTGATAATGGGGAATATGGACAATATGATACTTCTAAAATAGAAAAAGATATTTCAGTAACCGTGCGTGCAACATTTAAACTAAAATAATGTTTTCAAAAACCTGGTAAATTCCCAGGTTTTTTGGTATAGTGACGTTCTATGCAACATGAAAAATCTCTTATCATTATTAAACCAGATGCTATTCAACGCAATTTGGTAGGTGAAATTATTAATCGTTTTGAAAGAAAAGGTTTAAAAATTATTGGAATGAAAATGATGCATTTAACTGACGTGTTGTTAACAGAACACTATGCTCATATTGCAGATAAACCATTTTTTCCAAGAATTCAAAAATTTATGAAAAGCGCTCCTGTGATCGTAATGGCGCTTTCAGGATCTGGAGCAGTTTCTGCAATTCGAACAATCGTAGGCCCTACAAAAGCATTTGATGCAGCAGGAGGTACTATTCGAGGCGATTTGGCTATGAGTATGCAATCAAACGTAGTACATGCTTCGGATTCAGTTGAAAATGGGGAAATTGAAATTGCTCGATTCTTTAAACCAGAAGAAATTCTTGAATATAAAAAATTAGGAGAAGAAGTAGTTTATTCAGATCTTTTTGAATAATTTGCAAATTTCTAAAACGTGCTATACTCAATCCAGTTCTTGTATCATAAAAGTTTTCTGAACAAAATTCTTTTAGGGAATCTGCGTAATTCTGCCTCGTGGGGTAGGATTCAAGACAACCATCTTTATGATGTTGTCAGATTCTTTTACGAGTACAAGGACTACCCGATAACCTCGCTTCCGCGGGGTTTTTTGGTATACTGATTTTATGAAAAAACACCTTTTTCAAGGAATAGTTGTCATTGCAGCGGTAATCGGGATTCATTTTATTGCCCAAAAATTCTCACTTTATTATACTTTTTGGTGGTTTGATTGGGCAATGCATATTGTTGGAGGACTTGGGCTTGGATTAGTAGGATATGCATTATTTCGTAGAAATAGTTCACGTGTATTAGTAACTACTTTAGGAATTGCGATTCTTTGGGAAGTGTTTGAACGTATAGGACATCGTTTTATGCCAGCATGGATTGCATTTGGCGGGACTGGTGACACTATTATTGATATCGTGTGTGCTATACTTGGAACATCTTTTATTATCTTAATGAACGAAAAATAAAATTATTTTATGACAGAATCAAAACAGCATTATGCATATCTTACTTTTCATGGGGCTGCAGGTGAGGTAACTGGAGCAAATTTTTTACTTGAAATGGACGGAAAAAGAATTCTTGTTGATTGCGGATTACATCAAGGTCAAAAAAATGAAGAGGATAAAAATTATACCGAGTTTGCGTATGATCCTAAAACAATTGATATGTTGTTTGTGACTCATGCACATAGTGATCATATTGGAAAAATTCCAAAATTAGTTCGCGATGGATTTCGTGGACCCATTTATTCTACAGAACCTACTCGAGATATTTGTATTTTGATGTTCAAGGACGCATTGGGACTTCTCGAAGATGATGCTCAAGATCGTGGTGTTGATGTGTTGTATGAAGAAAAAGATATTGCTCAAGCATTTTCTCAGTGGAAAGTAGTTCCTTATCATGACAAAATAACTATTACCAACGATGTATCTGTTACTCAATATGATTCTGGTCATGTATTAGGATCTTCGATGTTTGAATTTAATTTCAAAGGAAAGAAAATGCTTTTTACAGGTGATCTAGGAAACACCCCAACACCACTATTGAAAGACACAGAAACATTTTTTGAACCTCATTTTTTGTTAATGGAATCGGTGTATGGAGATAGAAATCATGATGACAAAGAAGATCGTAAAAATAAATTAGTTTCAGTTATTGAAGATACTGTAAAAAATCATGGAACATTAATGATCCCTGCGTTTTCATTAGAACGTACCCAAGAAATATTGTTTGAATTGAATGATCTTGTTGAGCATGGTCGCATCCCACAGGTACCAATATATCTCGATTCTCCACTTGCTATTGGTATTACCGAAGTCTATCGTAAACACATTGACTTCTTGAACAAAAATGCGCGGACTCTTTCTAAGACGGATGATATCTTTGATTTTCCTGGGCTTACGGTTACACGAACTCGCGATGAATCAAAGGCAATTAATCAATCAGCGGATCCTAAAATTATTATTGCTGGATCGGGAATGATGAATGGTGGACGTATTATTCATCATGCGCGACAACATGCAGGTGAATCACGATCGACATTATTGCTTGTGGGATATCAGGCGGTTAATACACTAGGTCATAAGTTCCAACAAGGAGAATCTCAAGTATTTATTAATGGTGATATGATCGATGTGCATTGCCGAGTAGAAACTATTTCGGGATATTCAGGACACAAAGGATCTGATCAGCTTGTAGAATTCGTTGACGCAATTAAAGCAAATATTGAACAGGTATTTTGTGTGATGGGAGAAACAAAATCACAAATGTTTTTAGCGCAACGATTACGTGATCAGGTTGGTGTGCATGCAACAGCTCCTTCTGAAGGAGAAAAAGTAGAATTATTTTTTTAAACACGCTATAATCATTGCATGATTAAAGATCTTGTAAATCTTCCTATTAAAATTTGTGTATCAGGTGCACGAGAAACATCACATTGTGGTGTTGATGCTCTTGATATGGCAGAACGACTTGGTGGACAAATTGCAGAACATCACTGTGTACTTACAGGATCAGCTGTTGCAGGATTTCCTATGTGGGCTGCACGAGGAGCTAAAAAGAATAATGGAATAACCGTTGGTTTTTCTCCTGCTTCAAACCTTATTGAGCATGTCGAAGTCTATCGATTACCGACTGATAATATGGATGCTATTGTATATACAGGATTTGGTATTGCTGGATCAGATTTGATCCTTATGCGATCATCGGATGCGATTGTGTTTGGGTGTGGACGTATTGGGACGATCAATGAATTTACGGTTGCATTCCAAGAACGAAAACCGATTGGAATTTTAGAAGGCGATTGGGATACCGCAGAACTTTTAAAAGATATTATGGCTCGAGATATTGAACGCAATCATGACAATATTGTTATTGATAAAGACCCAAAGCGACTCATTGAACGATTGATTAAAATTGTAAAAGAAGAACGAGCAAAATAAAAAATCCCTCAAGGGATTTTTTATTTAACTTGTGCAACGATTCGTTCGAATGCTGCAGAGTCTTGATGTGCAATTTCAGATAACACTTTTCGGTTTAAATCAAAACCTTTTTTCTTGGCAGCGCCAATGAATTTAGAGAATGACCATCCTAAAGGTCGGAGAGCGGCGTTCAAACGAACCATCCACAATCCTCGAAAATCTGATTTCTTGTCTCTGCGGTGTGCAAAGGCATGAACTCCAGCTTTCATTAATGCTACTTTTGCATCGCGTTCTTTTCGTGATCGTCCGAATCGAAATCCTTTTGCTCGGGCTAAAACATTTTTACGTCGTTTTAATGAAATTGTTCCTCGTTTTACTCGTGACATATAGTGGAAATAAGATTATTTAACGAGACCTGGCAAAAATCGTGCAATTGATTTAGCACTCATTGTGAAGTCTTTGTCGACCTTACCATTCAATTGTGTTGATCGACTTTCTTTTGCATTGAAATGGTTTTTACCAGGACGACGTCCTTTGATTTTCCCATTTTTAGACACAGAAAGCCGTTTTGTGAATGACTTGTTTGTTTTCATAAGTTGGACCAGTTTAGCAAAAGAGTATTTGTTTGTCAAGGAAAAAAGACCTATTTGGTCTTTTCGAGGGTCACCACGATTCCTTTAGGACTTTCCTTGAAACCGTCAACAATTCGATGAGGTATTTCAATAAATTTAAGAATTCGTTCCAGTCGCTCTTGGAGAAATGCTTTATCCATGAACTTGGTACGCCCTTTGAGGAAAAGTTCTACTTTTACTCGATTTCCAGCACTGAGCCACTCAGTCGTCTTTTTGGCTTTAATTGCAATATCTCCATCTCCTGTTCCTATTTTAATTTGAATATTTTTTACCTCACCTGATGCTGAAGCTGCTTTGGTTTTTACTTTAATCTCTTTTTGTTTTTTGCTTTGTGCATAGAGATATTTCCCATAGTCTGCAATTTTTGCAACAGGAGGGTTTGCATCAGGAGAGATTTCAATTAAATCGAGACCGAGTTCTCGCGCTTTGGCAATAGCGTCTTTGGTTTTCATAACACCGAGATTTCCGAGGTCGTCTGAAATAACACGAACCTCTAATGCTCGGATAGCTTCATTAATTTTTGCTTTATCTAATTTACTCATTAATAGGATTATTGTACTTATTTTACAAGGATTAGCAAGTAGTATAGAGTATTTTAATGGAATCAATTCTCGTACTTAATAAACAGATAGGTGAAACACCTTTGGAATGCATCAACCGATTTAGGGAGTCTCATCCAGATTATCGTGATATAAAAATGACCTATGCAGGTAGGTTGGATCCCATAGCTAGTGGAGTATTAATAGTTCTCACAGGAGACATGGTTTATAAAAAAGATGAATATTTAAAACTTCCTAAAAGATATGAATGTACAGCAATTCTTGGAATTGCTACAGATACCTATGATGTGTTAGGAATCCCTTCCTCGTATCAAAAGGAGGGGTTGGAGATTGAGTTTGAAAAGGTGAAATCAGTATTAGAATCATATATTGGTACTTTTTCTCAACCCTATCCTCCTTATTCATCAAAAACAATTAATGGTGAGCAAATGCATACACTTGCTCGCACGGGTCGTCTTTCTGAGTTAGTAATTCCAAAACAATCGGTTACGGTACATTCCATTTTAAATATTCAAATTACATCAGTTGCCTTGAAAGATATTTATGACGAAGTTATACAAATTATTAATAGGGTAACTGGAGATTTTAGGCAACAGGAAATTATAGCCAAGTGGGGGCAGTTATATCATGAGCATAAAGAAGCCGTGATTAATCTTGTGTCGTTTACCATAGATGTTTCAGGTGGTACTTATATTCGAGGAATTGTTCATGAGTTAGGTCAAAAATTAGATCCAAGTATTGATATAGGAGCTTGTATTATAAGGCTCAATCGTAAAAGTGTAGGAGATCATACACTTGACAAATAGATATTAATATGCTAGTATATGAGTATATGAAAAATACTCGATTTATGAAAATATGTGCAGCAATCATAGTTGGATTGGTAATAGTCCCTATGGTTTCGTTTGCACAAAACAGTATTCCTACAATAAAACTTTTAGGAGTACAAGAAGTTTCATACTCAAAATCTGTAGCTAATGTTTTAGTGTCTGTTCCTGAAACACTTGATACCAATGCTCGTGTTTATGTAGAATTTACTGATATTGAAAATGACGAAACAAACATGACTGGATACGCAACTCATAGAATATCAGGAGAAACATCGAATACATTTTGGATGAATAATCTTGTCCAAGGTCATACGTATGAATATCGTGCCGTTATGGAATTTGATAATCAGACATATCGAACACCTTTGAAAAAATTTACTCAAGGACATGAAACAGTAACAACAAGTAATTCAAATACAACAACTACGCATACAACTGGTTCACAAGGAACCATTGTAACAATTCCTACAAAAACATCAGATAGTTCAATCCTCGGATCGTTTTTTGGAAACTCAACGACAAAAGTAGCTACTGATTTACAAAACAAAGTGATGACTGGAGGCGTTGCAAGTAAAAATGGAGTTGCTCTTGCGATTTCAAATGAACAAGCTCGTGTTGATCAAAATGATACATTTACCTATACGGTACGTTATCAAAACGGACGAACAACCAGTCTTCGGTCTACAAAAATTGAAGTAGTATTGCCCGATGAATACGAATTTATTTCAAGTTCTGCCGATGGGGAATATAATACAAAAACAAATAGTGTTGTTTACACGTTGGGACGAGTTGCTGCAAGTACTACAAAATCATTTACCATTAAAGCGCGAGCTATTGGTGAATCATCAGGAGATGTAAAAACATCTGCAACTATTTATTTTGAAGGAGGATCTCTTACAACATCCGATCGAGATAGTTATCATAGTGGCGCAAAAAGCGTCCTTGGTGCATCTGTCTTTGGAGTAGGTTTTTTCCCACAAACACTCACAGGTTGGCTCTTGATTATTGGACTCATTACTCTTGTAATCATTATTGCTCGTCGCTATACGACAGCTCCGGTACAGCCACAAAAAACTGCCTAAGGCAGTTTTTTGTTAATTGACTTTTTTATAAATATTATTATAACTAGAGTAAAGAAAAACAAAAAAATATGAAAAAAATAACGATAATCATCATAGGAATGATTTCTCTAAGTATTTTTAATGGATGCCAAAAACAATGTGGAAATTTCAGTGGCGCGAGCAGTGTTCAAGAATCATGTTGGAATCAAGAAAAAGGATGGTATGAACCCTGTGGATACAGTAATCACACCTGTGACTACCAACAAACAGAGGTACTCCATAATGGGGTATGGGGAATATTATACTTTACGAGTCTTGTTATAAATAATCAACAAGGTTGGTATGGATCATGGTACCCGTATGGTTATGGATATCGTAATAATACTGATTTACGATTTGCTAATTCGAGTTATCTTTACAATAATAGAAACATACAAACCCGTTGGTATTATTAAAAGTGATATCTCTCTTCCAATAATAGCTCCCTACTTGCCGCTTTAATTTAAAATGGCTTGTCAGGGAGCTTTTTTTTTGCTAAGATTCGATTACGAAAAGCATTCGCACCCTTCGGGGTTTCAAATGTTTTTCTCATTCCCCTGTAGCTCAGCGGTAGAGCAAACGACTGTTAATCGTTTGGTCGCAGGTTCGATCCCTGCCGGGGGAGCCAGTTAGGACTATCAGCTAGTTCTAGTACTAAATTAAACGGAGAAGCTA
>CAZJXT010000018.1:0-10160 GCA_964550225.1 uncultured Candidatus Saccharibacteria bacterium | reverse complement strand
TTTTGTATATTCTTGCGCATGGGTAACCATGATGATAGTTTGTCGTTGATGATGTAACGATTTAAATATTTCCATTACTGCTTCACGTGAAATATTATCGAGATTTGCAGTAGGTTCATCAGCAAAAAGAATTTTGGGGTTATGAGCAACCGCACGTGCAATAGAAACACGCTGTTGCTCACCTCCTGACATTTGACTTGGGAGATTATTTTCACGATGAGAAAGTCCTATGTTTGCAAGCGATGTTTGTGCAATACGTAATGCCTCTTCCTCTGTTTTTCCCTGCATCAATAGTGGGACCATAATATTTTCAACAGCAGTAAGTTCTGGAACGAGTGCATAATCCTGAAAAATATACCCAAGATTATCTAATCGAAATTTTGTTCGATCATCATGACTTAATTGAGTGACCATTTGACCATCAACAATAATATCTCCGGTTGTTGGATGATCTAAGAGACTCATTTGATACATGAGTGTTGATTTTCCAGCACCAGATTTTCCCATAATGGCTACAAATTCTCCAGAATGAATTTCAAGAGAAACATTCCGTAATACTTTTGTTAGTACGTCTCCATTTTGAAATTCTTTAGTTATATTTTTTACAGTAATCATAATTATTATTAGCGACCAAGAATACTATCAAGAGTATTTTTTCTTACAATCATTCTTGCAGGAATGAATCCTGCTATTAATGTTACTATTAATAAAATAATAAATCGAATAAGTGTTCCTAATGGTTCAGCAACCAAAATTCCATCCGAGAAAGGAAAATTAATAGGGTTCTTTGCAAATAATGGAACCAGTAGTGCATAGAGCAGTACGGTACCTAACAATGAACCTGAAATTGCATAGAACAATGATTGTAAGAGATATGAGATTTGAATCGCTTGAGAAGATACACCAATTCCCTTCATAATACCAATGAATTTTCTTCGTGTTACAGCATTGATAAAAATCACAATAAAAATTGTAATTGATGCTACAACAATACCAATAGCTCCAATCATATTACCAAGAACTCCGAATGCAATTTTAATTTGATTTAAAAAATCAGGAATAGCTTCAGTGGCTGTTTGAATTTTTGCATATGTATCAAATCCTGCATCTGTAAAATATTTTTTTGCCTGTTCATCAGTAATTGTTTCATTGTGTCTCAATGCAATTTCATTAGCGTTGAGACTACTACGGTCTACCATTCGCAAAAAATCTCCTTTGGTAACAAACGCACGAATAGAAACTTCTCCTACTTTTGATTTTACAATTCCTTTTACGATAAATTCATTCGTGACACCATTGGTGGTAATTTTAACTCGATCTCCGGGATACACCCCATCTAATGAATCAAACCCATCTCCAAATGATGATGAAAATCTTCGCAATGTATTTGCCCCCAGTACCACATATCCGCTTTCATGAGGATTTAAATATTCCCCCTCAATAATATACTTTGAAAGATTTGAAAAATTATTTTCTTGTAAAGGATCAATTCCTGTTAATTGTGTTCCTGCAGTATCTGGTTTTGCATTAAAATCAGATCTTGTTTTATAATTTGCTTCCACTTGTCCACTTGCAATAAAACGTGCCGTGTAGTCAGTAATATTTTTATTTGCAGCAATAGTTGCCAAAATATCTTGAGTTCTTGTAATATCTGTTTTTCCAGAAAGTGTCGTCATGAGAACATCTCCTGTATATTGTTCACGATTCGCATTATTTCCCCCAACAATTAATCCAACTAAGATTCCAGAAACTACTACAAGGTTTAAAAATGTAAGTGTCATAATAAAAACAATTAAACCCGTCGTCCATTTATTCGAACGACGCAATTGTCTCGTTCCTAGAAAAATTCCTACCTTTAATGATGTAGTAAATCGTGACATATTTTTATTCAGAAACAATAGATTCACCTTCTTGTAATCCAGAAGTTATTTCAACATAATTATCACTTCCTAAAACCCCTGTTGTAACCGTTACTTTTTCTCGATTATCTCCATTGAGTCTATATACAAAAGATGCTCCCTCTTCTTGGTGTACAAAATTATTTGGAAGAGCGAGAACGTTCTTTTGTTCTCGAATAGTAATTTTTGCAATAGCGGTCATTCCTGAACGAATACGATCATCAGTATGATCAAACATCACTCGTGTCTCATACACAGGTACCCCCTCTACAATTGTTTCTGCTGGATTAATAGAAACAATTTTTGCTGGGAAATTTTCCTCTTTTCCATAAGCATCTAATGTAACCGAAACTGTCTGTCCTACTTGTAATTTTGCAACACTTACTTCAGGTGCTTTTAAAATAATCTGATAATCTTTTTCAGATATGAGTTTAATAGTTTGTTTTCCATCAGTACTTTCTCCTTGTTTAAAACCAACTGATGCAACAGTTCCTGAGAATGGAGCATAGATTCTTCGTTTATTAATCTTTGAAAGCATGCTTTCATTATTTAATCGTGCATCAGCAACTACTCGATCTCGAGTTGCTTTTGCGGATTCATAAGCGTTTACATATCCTGCATATAAAGAAGATCTTTTATTAGGAATACTTACTGTCCAAAAACCAACTTCTGGGATTGATTGAAATTGAATATAAAGACCTCGAGAACCTAACGGTACTGTTGTGTTGGTAGTAACTGGCTGGTTTAATCCTTGTTCCAATCCTGAAAGCTCAAAAGATTTTCCTGAATCTGAACCTGATGAATAAATACGTAGTCGATAATCTCCTTCTGGGCCTGTATATACTCCTGAAATAATTGGATCAAGTGCAGTATTAGTAATATCATCAGGAATGGCTTGAAGAGATGATGAAAGCAAGTTGCGGTACGCATTGGTTACTAATGATTCTTGTTCACGAATAATTTTATTAAGATCGTTTACATAAAGATCACTCGTATCGATACTTGCCAATAGTTGATCCTTTGAAACAAGATCCCCTTCTTTTACAAACACCTGACTAATTCTTCCTGTATCCGCAAAACCTAACTCAACAGCACTTGCAGATTCTGTTCGTCCTGATAAAAGTACCGCATCAACAACATCTCGACGTTCTACTGTTGTCGTAAGAGCAACCGAAGATTTATTTCCTTTGTTCACAAGTATTGCAATAATTATGATAAGTATAACAAAAAAAGCCCATGTTTTTTACTTGTTTTATATTGAGCCCAAACATTTTTAATTTTTTCTTTTATTGATTGAAACATAGATGATGAAAATATTATTAATATATTATTTATCCGAAGAAAATTGAATTTCGTTATCAGCAACTAATTTAAATGTTTTAGTAATTTTTCCAATTGTGGCAGTATAGATTCCTGCTGGAAGTCCTTCTACTGGAATATCAATAACTGTTTCTTGTGGAGTAATAACTTGAGTACATACACTATCTTTAGGATGTGTTCCTGTTAAACTAATTGTAAAAGTATTTCCTATTCGAGTGATCATTGGAGAAGTAAAAAGAGAACATCCATCAGGAACCGTTCCTTTAATTCTTGCTTGTACTCGTTGTGGAAATGTCTGGAGATTTACAATGTCTAACCCTGTGACTGTGACAGGAACATCTACCATTTCAACAACACCCTTTACTTCTCCATTTTTTAGATCAATCACATCTTTTTTTTCTAAAGAATTTTCTACGCTACCTGAATCTGTATTCTTTAATGTTTTTTGAGTAGAGCTATAAACAATCCCAATAATCATAATCACTATAATAACTCCTCCAATGATCCAGAAAATTTGTTTTTTACCTAATTGTGTTGATTCATAGTTTTCCATAATACAATTTATTATATCATGGTAGGATTACAAATAAAAACCCGCTTCTCTTGCGGGTTTTTATTTATTAATCATCTTTTCTTTTAAATTTTGAACGCTCAGATTCTTTGAGATATTGTTTTCGGATACGTGTTGATTTTGGTGTAATTTCCAAAAACTCATCGTTCGACATGATTTCCAAACCTCGTTCAATAGTGATTTGAATAGGTGGAACCAATAAAATTGTTTCATCTGTTCCTGAGGCTCGCATATTTGTTAACTGTTTCGCCTTACATGGATTTACTGACATTTCGTCTCCCTTCGAAGTATTTCCAACAACCATTCCTTCATAGACTTCTGTTTGAGGTGCAATATACAACTGTCCTCGATCCTGAAGATTTCCAAGAGCAAATCCAAGTGCTTTTCCAGTTTCCATAGATGTCATAGATCCTGTTGCTCGTTTTTCAATTGGACCTGCATACGCCCGAAATTCTAAGAAACGAGAAGCCATGATTCCTTCACCTTTTGTATCAATCATGAAAACTCCTCGATATCCAAATAATCCTCGTGTAGGACCTTCGAAAATCATACGCACGGTATTTTCATGAATTTTCATATCTTTCATGATGAAGGCTCGTTTTCCAAGTTTTTCAATCACGGTTCCTTGGAACTCACTCGGACAATCAACAGTAACCTCTTCAAATGGTTCAGATTTAACTCCGTCAATATCTTTCACAATCGCTTGTGGTTGAGAAACTTGAATTTCAAAACCTTCACGTCGCATATTTTCAAGAAGTACTGCAATATGCATTTCTCCTCGTCCATACACCTTAAATCCTTCAAGTGCTCGATCTGGATCAGGATCAAAATCAACACGAAGCCCTACGTTAATCTCGAGCTCTTTTTCTAGACGTTCACGAATCTGACGAGTGGTTACAAATTTCCCTTCACGCCCTGCAAAAGGTGAGTTATTTACCAAGAAATCAAGTTTGATTGTTGGTTCATCAACCGTAATCGCTGGAAGACTTTCAGCATCTGCATTCGTCGCAATAGTTTCTCCAATGAAAATATCCGCGATTCCTGCAATCATTACAATATCTCCTGCAATTGCCTCTGATACTTCTTTTCTTTGCATTCCTTCAAAGGTACACAATTTAGTAATTTTTCCGTTTCGTCGTGTTCCTGTTAACGGATTTACAATAGTTACTGATTGTCCATTTTTTACTACCCCTTCATATACACGACCAATTCCCAATCGTCCAAGAAAGTTATCATATGCCAAGTTAAACGGCTGCATACGAAAAGGTTTTGTAGTGTCATTTGCCGCTGGAGGAACTTTTTCCAAAACAGTATCAAATAATGGTGACAAATCTACCATAGCATCTTCCATTTTTTTCTTTGCCATTCCATCGCGACCGATAGCATATACTGTTGTAAAATCAAGCTGCTCATCAGTAGCACCAAGCTCCATAAATAATTCAAATACTTCATCATGCGCCTTTTCAACGTTTGCTCCTGGTTTATCAATTTTATTTAAAACAACAATAGGCTTCAAACCAAGCTCAAGAGATTTTTTAAGCACGAAACGAGTTTGCGGCATAGGCCCCTCTTGCGCGTCAACAACTAACAATACCGAGTCAATTGATCGGAGCACTCGTTCTACTTCGGAACCAAAATCAGCGTGTCCTGGTGTATCTACAATGTTAATTTTAGTATTTTTGTAAAATACTGAGGTGTTTTTTGCATAAATGGTAATCCCTCGTTCACGTTCAAGGTCGTTACTGTCCATACTGAAACCCTCTTCTCGCATACCACACTGTTGCAGCATTTGATCAGTCAAAGCTGTTTTTCCGTGGTCTACGTGGGCGATAATCGCAATATTTCGAATTTCCATAATTGGTGAATAAAAAATAACTCGGTCGAGTCTTAATAATTAATAACACTATACTACATGATTTTTGACAAAATGGCAAGGAGTTATGCTATACTTGTATTATGAATGAAATACTTATGACCAATATCTTTTTTATTATCGTAGGAGTCGTAGTTATTATTCTCGGAATTTTTTGGGCAATTATTTTGATCCAAGTTATCAAAATTCTCAATACTGCGCGCAGTATTGAAAAAAAATTTCATGATATAATAAACAAGCTTATCAAATAATCAATAAGCATTTCATATCTATACTCTATGGTTAAAAAAACATCATCAAAAAGCGGTCTCGTTACCGTCGGGTTAGTAGGGCTTGCCGCAGCAGCGGTTGCAGGAGGATATTTCTTTTATGGTAAAGACGGAACAAAACATCGAAAAAATATTAAG
Organism: uncultured Candidatus Saccharibacteria bacterium; assembly: GCA_964550225.1. GTDB lineage: Bacteria > Patescibacteriota > Minisyncoccia > Phycocordibacterales > UBA1006 > CAIXMG01. The sequence goes on along the minus strand of CAZJXT010000018.1, from coordinate 4,091 downwards.
GCTTGGTCAATCAAAGCAAAAGGTGAGGTTCTAGAAAAACTTGAAAAAGCAAAAGAGATTTCTGAGGACGTATTTCATCAAGCAATAGATGCGGCGTCTGCAAAATATAGTAAAACAAAAGGAGTAACTCCAGAAGAAATCGAAGCTTTTGCAAAGAGTTTGAAAAAACACTGGAAAGATATCAAACGGGAAATTACACCTATAAACAAGAAAAAATAAGACATTAAAAAATCCACTCTGACGAGAGTGTTTTTTTATAAATAGAAAAGGTATACTGTATATCATATGGAAGATATAGAAAAAACAACAGGAACTGACAATCGACCTTTTCGTCCTAAAGGTCTTACAACTGATGATATTCGCGCAGGATGTATTACCTTGTATGGTAAAAATGACACCGAGACTGAAATTTGTGTTGCTAATGAAGAAATGCGCCAAGGACTTGAATTCATGGATACGGTTGAAAAATCAATTACGATTTTTGGATCAGCACGTACCCCCGAGGGAGATAAATATTATGAAAAAGCTCGTCGTATTGCCTATCGTGCCGCGAAAGAATTAGGCGTTGCCATGGTAACCGGAGGAGGTCCTGGGATCATGGAAGCAGGTAATCGTGGTGCCTATGAAGCCAACGGACGATCTATTGGAATGAATATTATGCTTCCTCATGAGCAAGTAACAAATCCTTATCTTACTGACTCACTTCCCTTTTATTTTTTCTTTACACGAAAAACAGCAATGCAATATGCATCCGAGGTCTACCTCTTCTTCCCGGGAGGGTTTGGAACTCTTGATGAATTTTTTGGAGCATTAACACTCGTTCAGACTAAGAAAATTTCTCAAGTACCAATCATTTTAGTTGGTGAAGAATTCTGGAAACCGATGCAAGATTTTATACGAGATCGTCTTATTGGTGAAAGTATGATTTCTCCAGAAGACCTCAATCTCTACACGATTACTGATGATGAAGATACTATTCTTGATATTATCAAGAATGCTGAGAAGCGAAGAAATATTTAAAATAAAAAATCCCCAGAAATTAATCTGAGGGATTTTTTTATATCGTGAAATTGTTGATGTTATACAGATCAGTATTTTCTTCTTCGTCTTTTTGTTCTTGTCCTCGATCATCTAGCATTTCAGCGGTTTGCATTTCAGGTTCAACTGCAGGTGCAGGTAATTCTTCAGGTCGAACTTCAGGCAAAATCGAAGTAAACTGTCCATTTGATTTCTGAATAATTTCGAGGATGGTTTGCAAATCATTTGGTGAAAAGAAATCAATAACAATCTTTCCTCCTACTTCACGTTTTTCAATAGAAACTCGAGTTCCTAATTTTTCTGAAAGACGTTTTTGATAATCAATCATTTGTGGATCCAAATCCTTCTTGCGAGTTTTATCGGTCGCAATTTCACGCGCAATTTTTTCAGATTCACGAACTGATAATCGCTTGATCACCATTTCCTTGAACAAGGTAATTTGTTCTGCGGGTCGATCTGACAGCATCATGAGTGGTCGTGTGTGTCCTTCTGAAATTTTCTTCTCTGCCAATGCTTGGCGGATTTCCTCTGGAAGTGAAAGAAGTCGCAACGTGTTTGAAACATACTCTCGTGACTTCCCCATTTTCTTCCCAATATCACCATGTGTTAACTTAAATTCTTCGTGAAGTTTCAAAAACGCCTGAGCACGATCAATGGGATTCAAATCTTCTCGTTGTAAGTTTTCAATAATCGCAAGTTCTAATTTTTCTTTATCAGAATCCTGTCCTGCGCGAATAATCACAGGAACTTGAGGAAGCCCTGCAAGTTTTGACGCTCGCAAACGACGTTCTCCTGCAATCAATTCGTACTGTACTGATAAACCGTCATCAGTTTCAATTTCTTTACGAGTAACAACAAGTGGTTGCAATACTCCATATTGACGAATAGAATCCGCGAGATCTTGTAACGCACGTGGATCAAATTCTTTACGTGGCTGATACGGGTTTGGACTAATCTTGTCAGTCTCTACCCAAAAAATTGAATTATGATATTGCTGCATAGTTACCCTATTGTATCAGATATTTGAAAAATACAAAAAATATGCTACTCTAACCATCGTTAGTATCCTTGCAATGGATCTAATAATCCTTGATGCAAAATGCGCAAGCTCAAAGGCATCAAGGATCTTTTTGCCGGAGTGGTGGAATGGTATACACGTGCGACTCAAAATCGCATGCCGCAAGGCTTAAGGGTTCAAGTCCCTTCTCCGGCACCATGAATAAAAACAATAAAATACTTGTCATAACCGGACCAACAGCCACAGGAAAATCGACACTTGCTGTAGAACTAGCCAAAATGTTTCATGGTGAAATTATTTCCGCTGATTCGCGCCAAGTGTATCGTGGACTTGATATTGGAAGTGCGAAAATTACTCGTGAAGAGATGGATGGAATTCCGCATCACTTGATTGATATTGCAGATCCGCGAAATGTTTTTACTGTTGCTGAATTTAAAAAACTTGCTGATACAAAAATTGCAGAAATTATTTCACAGGGGAAATTTCCGATTCTTTGTGGCGGTACTGGGATGTACATTTCTGCGGTGATTGATAACCAAGAATTTCCAGAAGTTGCACCTGATGAAAAACTTCGATCTGAACTAGAACATCTCTCTACTGAAGAGCTTTTTGAACAGCTTCAAAATATTGATCCGGTGCGCAGTGAATCTATTGATAGGCATAATCCCATACGACTAATTCGCGCGATTGAAATTGCAAAGGCTCTTGGTTCTGTTCCTGTTCAATCAGATACTTCGTCTCCATATGACGTACTTATAATTGCACTCAGGTTTCCCAAGAATGAACTTGATGCAAAAATTGCACAGCGAGTAACCGATCGTATCCCCGCACTCTTTACTGAAATCAGAAACCTTCTTGCGAAAGGAGTTTCTTCGGAGCAGCTCCGCAGATTTGGATTGGAATATCGCTATGGGAATGATTATGTGACAGGAAAAATATTACTCGATGAATTTATTGAAACACTTACCATCAAAACGATTCAGTTTGCAAAACGGCAAGTGACGTGGTGGAAACATGATAAGCGAGTTCATTGGATGAATCCTGTTTCTGATAAACAAAAAATCCTGAAGCTGGTTCAAGATTTTTTGGGATGATTATTTGAATAATTTTCTGCTGCAATAATATCTTCTAATTGATGTTCACCATCAAGCTCTTTTTTGTATAAAACAAAATCACTTGGATCTATAATAGGAATATTGATATCATTTATTTTTGCAGTAATACACTTATTAAAATCTGTTGTAAAATGAATCCATTTTTTTCTATCTTTACTACTAATCAAGCAAGTTTCAATCCCACTTATATCTATTTCTTGTCCATGATAATGAATCGTCATCAAATATAAATCCCATTTATCGTCTTTATATCGAGATGGGCCAAAAACCAACCAAGGTCTTATCTCATCTATTATTTGATCAAAATCATTTTCTGAAATATCAATATCAATATCATTGAGTTTTCTTTGTGATCCAAAAAAACAACCAGCAAAACCTCCTGATATTTGATACGAGATATTATTTTTTTCTAAAATAGTAGTAATCCAAGAAAGAGCTTCTGTCACCTTGCTGTCTAATTTCATATGCGGGCGATGGAGGAATCGAACCACCACCAAAGGTTTTGGAGACCTTCGTTCTACCACTAAACTAATCGCCCGTGACCCCTATTTAATCACAAAAACCTATTTTTTCCAAATAAAATCCCCTATCAATGAGGGATTTTATTATTTCTTACTTTCTACGTATTCTACAACCTTACGAAGAATAGGGTTATATTTGTTGAATTTAAACTTTACTCCAGAAAGCTTTTTCTTGTTTTTTCGTGTGAGATACATGTGACCAGTTGCTTTGTGCACCATTTTCACAAGTTTTTCTTTATAATATGCCATATAGGATAATCGTACACTATTTTAAAAAAATTGCAAGTATTCATTATGGTGAATATAACTAATAAAAACCCTGCTTTCGCAGGATTTTTTCATATGTGCGTTTATATTACCACACTCGAACATTTTTCCGAAAGAAATGAATACAGCGTT
>CAZJXT010000017.1:0-10234 GCA_964550225.1 uncultured Candidatus Saccharibacteria bacterium | reverse complement strand
TACGGTTTTTTCATTCGTATTCGCAAGTCCTCCTTTAAATTTTTGTTCTGAACCGGAACGAGAAAGGTCTTGATGGGCTTTCATTTTTGCATCAAAATCAGCACGATTTATTTCAATTCCCTTTTCCTTGGCAAGTTCTTCGGTTAATTCAATAGGAAATCCGTAGGTTGTTGCAAGAAGAAATGGATCTGCTCCTTTTTTGAATTCTTTAAGACCTGCATCGAGAGTTTTTTGAAACTTCTTCACTTCAATATCAATCTGAATCAATATATCAGCCTCTTTTTCACGAATCGGATTTTCTAATGTTTTAAAATAACCAACAGATTCATAGATAGTAAAAAATTCATTCAAAATCGGTAAAAAAAGATCATCTTTTCGCTCTGAAAAAAGACCCGTCTCGCGAGCGCGCATCGTTGCGCGACGAATAAGACGACGCAATACATATCCCTGATCTTTATTACTAGATCTCACACCGTCAGCAATCATCATGGCAGCTGTACGAATATGATCAACAATAATTCTTATTGATCGTTCATCATGCTTTAAACTATTTTGTTTGATAATATCCACTACTGATACTAATAGATCTGTATCATATGCCGTATTCTTATCTTGCATCACCGCTGTGAGACGTTCAAGTCCTGCACCTGTATCCACATTTTTCTGAGAAAGTTTTCCGATTACTACGCCATCTTTTTTCTCATATTCCATAAATACATCATTCCAAATCTCAATAAATTTCTCTTCTTTTATAAGCTTTATAAAATCATCATGAGAAATTTTTTGCCCCACAAAATCACCATTCATATCATAAAACATTTCTGAGCATGGACCACATGGACCATTATCTCCAGGACTCCACCAATTATCATCTGCAGGTAATGCATAAATTCGATGCTCAGGAATTCCGAGATTCATCCAAATATTTTTTGACTCTTGATCAAATAATGCATTCTCATCGCCTGCAAAAATTGTCACTGCTAAACGTACAGGATCAAGTCCAAGACCTTCTTCTTTGCTTGTTAAAAATTCATAACTCCATTGAATTGCCTCATTCTTAAAATAATCACCTAGTGACCAATTTCCAAGCATTTCAAAAAATGAAAAATGTCGATTATCCCCAATGTCTTCCAAATCCCCTGTTCGTACACATTTCTGACATGATGCCAGACGTGATCCTAATGGATGTTTCTGCCCCATAAGATACGGAACAAGTGGTTGCATTCCAGCAGTATTAAAAAGCACCGAAGGGTCGTTCTCTGGAACGAGGCTAGCACTAGGCAAAATAGCATGTCCTCGCTTTTCAAAAAATGCGAGAAATCGTGAGCGAATTTCAGAACTTGTCATAATTCCTCTACTGTAGCAGATTTTGAGTAATAAAAAAAGACCGCAGTCTTTTTTTATTCTTTTATTCAATAACTTTTTTCTTACGAATTCGTTTTGGTTTTTCTAATGTTTTTTCAAAAATAGGATCTGGAAACACATGTAGTCGCACATAGCGCTCCACAAATGAAAGTACTCCCATCACAAAAAACGTTAATACGGTTACAAATAGAGCCTCTCGAAACATTCCAAATCCAACCGCCATTCCAATACCTGCACAAATCCACATTCCTGCAGCCGTTGTTAGATTTTCAATATGACCATCTTTAAAAATAATAAGTCCTGCACCAAGAAATCCAATACCTGTAATAATATTCCCTGCAATTAATTCGGGATTGAAGCCACCACCTGACTGTAATCCAAGAGTTTCTCCGATATACAAAGAAATACTAATAAATGTTGCTGCGGACAAAGAGACCAGTGCATACGTTCGCATTCCTGCAGTTTTATGCGAATGTACACGTTCAAGACCAATCAATAGCCCAAGAAGCATTGCAAATGAGAGCTTCCCCATAAACAGTAAAAATGGTGCGTCAAATATTTGTGCAAAAATAGATCCATACATAGAAAGAATATTCATACATTTATTATAAAAGACATTTCATAAAAATGAAATGTCTTTTATAAAAAGAGTGTGGATTACTTTTTTATTCGTAAGGAAATTCTTGAATTAATTCTCCTGAGTAATAAAATTGTTCACCTAATTCTCCAAAAGAAAATAATTCGCCATTCACCGTGATTGGTGCTCCACCTGCTGAAGGATCTTGTTTTGGAATCGATCGATTAAACCCTAAATTATATAATGTTGATAATACGTCAGGACGCTGTAAAATATCATATCCAGCATGTTTCCATTGTTCTATTACTTGCCGCATAAAAAGACCCACGTAGAGATATGAATAATAAGTATTTTTTGTATCTGTAATACGTTCGAAACGGATAGTATCATGATCACTATTTTCTGGATAAGTAATAACCTGTTCCATTTCTGGTCCAATATAAAAAACAGAATTTTTATTTACCAGATTTTCATCAATACGTTTTACAGTTTCTGGTTTTAATCCAGCAATACCAAATGAAAATTTAGAAAGTGAGGCAAGTATTTTTAAAGGCTCAAAATATTGTTTAAAAGAATCTCGAGAGTTGGTAAAAAAACGAAACTGTTCTCCAATAACTCCTCCTAATAATAATCGAGGAGAAATTTTTGCATCAAGAGCTGCTTGGCGAATGATTTCTTGATCGCGAATAAATGCTGATTTCATAACCTGCCACTCAGGGGTATCTGCCCAGACATAAGCTGTTTGTGCGATGGGTGTAGTATCTGGGATATTTACCTGATCACAACTATTCATTTGTGCAACAATATCTGTTGTAATAAAACGAAACTTTGCTGACGCAAGCATTTTCCCTACCAGATCATTATTTTGCGTTGTTTCATAAACAATTTGAATTTTTTTTGCCGTCTCTGGTGCATAGTTCGCCAATACATGAATTTGACACAATATTTGAGCACGATTCTCACCATGTAATTCTTTTATCGAAGAAACTATTTCCTTGTTTAAAAAAGAATGATTTCGTTCTTTAATAGTTCCACGAACATTTAACCATCCAAATTGCATAGCAATAAAAACAAAAGAAAATGTCGCTCCAACCAAAGCAAAGAAAATGGTTATTATCATGATAAGTTTCTTAAAATTCATGCGCAGAGTATACCGAATTTTATTTCACAATACCACCCCCAACACATATATTTCCGTCATAGACCACAATTGATTGTCCTGGCGCAAGAGAATAATCAGGTTCATCAAAAACTATTTCTGTATCTTGGATAAAATAACAAGACTTCATTTCACCATGGTAACGAATTTGTGCACTATATTTTTTATTCATCTCAAGAGGGATACGCCATACCGTATCAACCAACATAATTTGTTTTGGGCCAAATGTTTCTTGCTTTGGATTACTTGAAACAGTAATCGTATTCTTGATAATATCTTTTGCAACAACATAGAGCGGTTTATCATCTACTCCCTTTTTTGTAATTTCAAAACCGTGACGTTCTCCAAGAGTAAAAAAGAGTGCTCCTGTATGACGACCAATAAGATTTCCAGAAATATCTAATACATCACCAGGCTGCTTTGGAATATAGTGAGCTAAAAATTCTTTCATATCTATTTCTCCAATAAAACAAATTCCCTGAGAATCTTTTTTTACAGCTGTCGGCAATTGATATTTTTTAGCCAATGCACGAACGTTACTTTTGTGAAAACCTCCCACAGGAAACAATACGTGCGACAATTGCTCGTTGGTAAGTGTCCATAAAAAATACGACTGATCTTTTGTAGAATCAACACCTTGAATAAGCGTATTATTTTTATTTTGCGCATAGTGCCCCGTTGCAACATAATTAGCACCATGCTCCAGTGCCCATTTCAAAAAACCACCGAATTTCACCTCTCGGTTACACATCACATCAGGATTCGGAGTTCTCCCTGCTCGATATTCGGCAATCATGTAATCGGCCACTCCTTGTTTATATTCTTGTTCAAGATCAAGCTCAACAAAAGGTACATTTAAATATGCGCACACACGCATCGCATCACGACGCTCACTGCGCCACGTACATTCAATAAAATCAGGTTGCCAGGTTCGAATAAAAACACCTACTACATCATAGCCCTGATCTTTCAAGAGTGCCAAACACACACTTGAATCTACTCCACCAGAAACTCCCACAAAGATTTTTTCTTTGGGTTTATTCGGGGTTAAGGCGATATATTTTGACAACCATGAAAACATGTGTGGATAATACCATATTTTCCAAATAAAAAAAGCATGGGATTATTGCCCCATAATTTTTTTAAATATTTCAAACGTTGCACGAATATCAGCAAGTGCAGTATGTGCTTTTTCGTTTTTAATCCCATATTTTTCACATAGCGATCGTAATGTAAAATTCACCATATCTGGATCTTTTCTAAAACGTAAATACGCCATTGGAATCGTATCGAGTTTTGCATAAAAAAACGGATCTTTCACATCGTAAATATGAAATGCATTCGCAAGAAACGAATAATCAAAAGAAACATTTTGTGCGACCATAACACATCCATCGCATTTTTGAGAAATCATTGTAAGGGCTTCTTTTTGTGTATGAGCAAACATCCAGTTGGTTTCATCATATCCATTAATACGAAGTGCTTCCATTTCAGCGGTTTCAATATGTTCTGGTTTTACCTTTACCTCAAAACTTTCTAATTCAACAAATACCCCATTATCATCTTGCTTTGCAATCAAACACCCAATTTCAATAATTTCATGCTTCATCGGATTTGTTCCCGTAGTCTCAATATCGATAAATGCTAATTTTTTTCCTTTCATGAAATCTTATTTTAAATATTTCTGCTTGTTTTGTAAATGTTCTTGATATGTTTTTGCAAAATAAACCTTACCATTTTTATCATGTAAATAATACCAATAATCAGATGCTGTTGGCTGTAATGCTGCAATAATCATACTAAGACCAGGATTACCAATTGGTCCTACAGGTAACCCTTTACGAGTATAAGTATTATAAGGTCCATCTTTTTGTAAATCCGAAACCGTTAATTGATTACTTGTTTTTCCTAAGCTATAAAGAAATGGTGCATCTACTTGCAAAGGCATTCCTTTTTCAAATCGTTTCCATAAAATACCTGAGATTATTTTTGCTTCATCTGCATTTAATGCCTCTTTTTCTAAAAGAGAGGCCATGGTGATAATTTGCAATTGAGTTTTAGATGATTCAGAAAAAAATGTCTGTAATTTTTCTGTTTTTTGACCATATTCTTCTTCGAGACGATCAATAAAAATATCAGGCGTAATTGTTTTAAAAACAAAATATGTTTCTGGGAATAAAAAACCTTCTTTGTTTTTTGCTTTTGCAATAAATTCATCACCATTAAATTCTGGGATGATTTTCTGAATGATGTGTGCGATTTCTTGGTTTGATGAACCTTCAGGTATCGTTATTTTCACTTGAGCTTTTCCAAAAGCTCCACTTGTTACTTTTTGTACTACAGCAATAAGGTTTATCTTTTTATCAAAAATAAATTCTCCAGCTATAACTGACTTATTTCCGGGAATAATTTTAACTAATAATTCAAACATTGCCTGTGATCTAATAATATTTTTTTCAACAAGAAGATGCGCGACTTGGCGTGTAGTTGTTTTTTCTGGAATTGTCACAAGGGTATCTGATTTAAAAGAAGATGGTGCAGTAAAGGAAATAATGATTCCAAATACTATAACAATAAAAAATACACCAACAGCCAAAAACAGTCTTTTGTGTGACTGTTTTTGAGTTGACTCTATAGAGATTTGTGAAAACGATGATTCCATATATAAAATATATCTAAATAGGAAGATTTGCAGGAGGTTCTGCTTTTTGTGCTTCGATGCGTCCCAATGCTGATGTTGTTGCTACACTTCCTGGGAAATGAAATAATGTTGCAAGTTCTTCGGTACTGAGTACTGATTTTTCTACCGATTTAAGAGTTCCATTTACTAAAGGCTTATCAACTGCTTTTTTAATAGCAACCGTCATCCCCATTTCAGGAGGATAAAAGAAATCTCGCTTAACATATCGCTTAAACATTTTCTCACGATTTGTTGTCTTTTTAAGATCCTTATAATCTTGCCAAGGATAATCAAACCCATCATCGGTACCATTAATAGCTTCTAATGAGTTAAGATTAGGTGCGTTAAATTGTTTGAGTGCATTTTTTATTTCTCCAAATTTATCTTTTTTGAATTTATCTTTTTTTGCAATATAAACCAAACGAATTCCACAATCATATCCTGATTTAATAATTTTTCTTTCAGTTGCTTCAATACGAGACTTTTCTCGTTCTGGAGCATCTTTAAATCCTGTGTTAAATGTTGCAGGAACAGCCTCTTTGGTAACCTTGCCATCTTTATCTACAACAGCATCTTTGCCTTGAACTAATATTGATTGCCATGGTTTCAAAATAATTTTATCAATCCAATAGCGACCAACTTCTTGCCATGTAATGAATGGTTTTTTTTCTGCAGCTTCCAGATCTGGATTATCAAAATGAGCCCATGAACCCTGCATGACAATTTGAAACCAAGCCTGTTCTCCTTGACCAAGTGATCCAATCGCTTGTAAAAACGGAACAAGAGGATCAATTTTTTGTTCTTCTTCTAAATTAAATGAATCATGGAGACCATAATCAACGTATGTTTTTAAAGGTAATGCATCAATGGCAAATTTGATTTTATTATCACCCTTTTTCACCTCAAACGTCTCTTTGAGTTTGTATTCACAGCCACGTAAATCCCAACCATTTCCTGTCTTAAATGATGGTACATATTTTGTATAATCATCTACCTCCGTAATTTCAGCTTGAGGAAATTGTGAGTATAAAAGATTTTCAATCATTTCTCTATTTTTTGGTTCACATCGAATAAAGAAATAAATATTTCCTTCGATTGACGCAATTTCAAGTGACCACCATAATGGCCATACCCCTGTCCATAGTGCGCTATACCATTTCCCAAAATCTGAAATGAGTGTTGACCATTTTGTATCAATTCCTTTAGTAAACAACGGTGGCTTGGTATCACCATAGAGAGAGTTCAAAACAACCTCAATAGCTGCAGGACTTTTATAGACTTCTTTGGGAATTTTAATCTCAATCATAGTCCATTTTGCTTCTGAAATTTTTAACTTACGAACATATTCAAGCCACCAATCTTTTCCAACCCAAAGAATTAATAACGGCGCCCAAATAACCGCAGTTCCTACAAAAATCGGATAGATGAATTCTTGAATTATGAAAAAAAGGCTATTATAAAGATCCATAATGAATATTTAAAGTATACCTATTTTCTCAATAAAAAACCACTCTTGCAAGTGGTTTTTTATTGAATCGTATTATACTGGTGTATAAAGTCCATTTTTATCTTTTTTGAAATATTTTGGATTCATAAGATTTACCAAAATAGTATTCTTTTTCAAATATCGTTCTTTGAGAACTTTTTCAACAATTTGATCTTTAGTCATAGGACCTTCTTTTTTCAAAATGTCTTCAATAACTTCTCGCACAACACCTCCTTTGTATCCCCACTCTTGAAGAGCGTATACTCCTCGCCCAACTAATACAAATCGTTTATCTTTGATAAGCTCATTGTGACAAGTTGCAGTATGAGTTTTTTTACCAAAAGTTTTTTCGATAGATTCTGCTACTTCTCGAAAATGCATTGGTGAACCGTGACGACGCATTACCAAGTATGCATAATCTTTAATTCCTCGTGTTTTAATATTTGGAGAAGTTGCTCGTCCCCATTCACCCAATGGATTTTTCGCAAGTGATTTTGAAATATTCAACCATCGGCCAGCCATTTCTTTATCAACCTTGTGAGTTGTAATTTCACAAATCCCATCGTGACACATTACCTTATCAATCATTTCGGCCTCAGAAATAAGATCTTCTGATGCAAGGGCTCCGTGAATGTCAAGAAGTGCTTTGTGGACTCGCTGTGCAGTTGGACCATCAACGACCCATCGTTTTTTGAAATGAGCATCCTCTTTTGATTCCGTAAAATCATTTCCGAGAGTTAAATAAAATCCAATATGATTTTGAGTTACAGGATCTTTTGAAAGCATTGGAAGTAATTCTTCCTCTGCAACCATTCCTCCTAAATCATGAATAATTGTTTTAAGCTCTTTAAAAATTTCTTCTGCTTCATGAAATGATTCAGATTTTTTAATAGCATTTAATGCAAAATTTTCAATCTGTCGAACACGTTCACGAGTAATTCCGTATTTTTGTCCAATAGATTCGAGAGTAAATCGCTCACCCTCATCATTCAGACCAAAACGACTCACGATCACTTCTTGTGCGCGGTCTTGGAGTCCTTTGAGGAGTTTTTTAGTTGTTTGTTTTGGTTTAAAGGTAATTGTAGCTTTTGCCATAGAACATTTGTTATTTTTTTGAGCACCTATCTAATAATTACATTTCTAATGTATCACACCATAAAAAAGAAGTCAAATTTCTGTCAAGAGATTATTATTTCTTTTTGAGTATCTTTTTGAGGTATTTTCCAGTATACGAAGCAGGATTATTAGCCACCTCTTCAGGGGTTCCTTTGGCAATAATTTTACCTCCACCGATTCCTCCTTCAGGTCCAAAATCTAATACATAATCTGCACATTTAATAACATCAAGATTATGTTCAATTAATACAACCGTATTTTGTCGTTCTACTAATTTATTCAAAACCTCAATCAAACGTTTTACGTCTTCAAAATGCAACCCTACCGTTGGTTCATCTAAGAGGTAAATAGTTTTTTGAGTCATTGGACGATACAATTCTGATGAAATTTTTACACGCTGCGACTCTCCTCCTGAGAGCGTGTCAGCGCTTTGCCCTAATTTAATATATCCAAGTCCTACATCAAGGAGCGATTTCGTACGATCAGCAATTGCAGGAATATCGTAGAAGAAATCGTGAGCTTCTTCTATAGTCATTTCAAGTACCTCAAAAATATTTTTACCTTTTTTCGCTTTTGCAGGTTTATATTCTACTTTTAATGTTTCTTTGTCAAAACGTTTTCCGTTGCACACATCACAGGTTACATATACTGTTGGTAAAAAATGCATCTCTACAGCAATTTCCCCATTTCCTTGACATGCCTCACAACGACCACCTTTTACATTGAAACTAAATCGAGATGATTTCCATCCACGAACACGCGCCTCTGCAGTATTCGCAAATAAATCCCGAATGAATGTCCACATTCCTGTATAGGTTGCAGGATTTGAACGAGGAGTTCGTCCGATTGGTGATTGATCAATCATAATTACTCGAGAAATTTCTCCTGTTTTTTCAAATTTTGCAGCATTAAAAACTTTTGCAGTACGTGAACGACGTTCCAATAATCCCTGGAGATTTTTATACACCACTTCATACATAAATGAAGATTTTCCTGAACCTGAAACTCCTGTAATAACACTCATGCGTCCTAGGGGAATTTCCGCATTAATATTGTGAATATTATTAATACTTGCACCTACTATTTTCAACCATCCTTTTTCACTCTCTCTGCGTTGTTCTGGAACATGAACTTTTTCTATACCCTGAAGATAATCAATAGTAAGTGATTTTTCTTTATTTTTACCAGCAAGGAGTTCTTTGAGATTTCCTTGCACGACCACATGTCCTCCATGCACCCCGGCACCTGGACCAATATCAACAATATGATCACTTGCAAAAATAGTATCCTCGTCATGCTCTACCACAACAATCGTATTTCCTAGATCACGAAGATTTTTTAATGTATTAATTAGGCGATCATTATCTCTTTGATGTAATCCAATCGTTGGTTCATCAAGTACATATAATGCACCTACTAATTGAGAGCCTAGTTGGGATGCAAGACGAATACGCTGAGCCTCACCTCCTGAGAGCGTATTTGCTCGACGATTGAGTTCCAAATATTGCAATCCTACATCGAACATGAACAATAATCTATCTTCGATTTCTTTTAATACAACAGCTGCAATCTCTCGATCTTTTTTAGATAATTCAAGTTCTGAGAAAAACGTAATCGCTTTCTCGATAGACATATTCGTAATATCAACAATATTTATTTTTTCATTTAAAAATACATTCAATGCTTCAGGTCGTAATCGTGCACCATGACACACTTTACAAATATCATCATGTTCATTTCCAAACAAATGGTACGTTCCTAATCCATTACATTCAGGACAAGCTCCATAGGGGCTATTGAATGAAAAGAGTCGAGGTTCAATGTCTGGATATGAAAATCCATCATGAGGAC
>CAZJXT010000016.1:0-10512 GCA_964550225.1 uncultured Candidatus Saccharibacteria bacterium | reverse complement strand
AGGAAGTCACGAGCAGTTGCTTGATTCATGTGAGTATTACGCCGAACTGGTGCGCCATCAAATGGTTGCAGCATAAGGCAAACCTTGGATATGGTTTCATATCCAAGGTTTTTTGTTTGTACGGGTTATCAACAGGCATGGCCTAGGTTTTTCTAAAAGGGTGCGTCATTAATCCCGTCGATGGATGATATCGACGAAGTTATTAAGATGGCAGGGCAGTATGATTTCGAGGAAGCTCGGGATTTTCGGACGTTAAACAGGATTTCGTCGCTGTCTTCATCTAAGTCAAAAATGAAACGGGCACTTAAGGAGCGGATACGCATTTTGACGGCAGGATATATTTCGCTTGCGACGTTCGTTGATGATGATTTGGTTGATTTTCTGGAGGCGAACTTTGGGAATGAAGATAAAAGATTTCTCAAGAAAAAATCAAGAATTTATAAAGATGTTTTGAGGGATATGGAAAAGGCGGAGAGGGAGATGCGAGAGTTTAACCCTTTTGGATTGATACCTAATCCCACGCGCGAATATTGATCGTATTTTTTTCGAGATCACAATCGATCGTGAATTCCATACTTTTACTTCGCGGTTTATTATTTCGATATAGATGTCGATCCAAAACAAAACCGCCTCGCAGATCAGAGAAAGGATCATCTTTTTCATGATCGTCTTCATATTTTATTTCAAGATTCAGTCTTGCTAAAACCCTAATTTTCCCATCTGCCAATTCTTCGATTGTTAAAAAATCAAGATCAATGAGATTGCATCCGACGGCTTTGGATGAACTTGAATCCGAAAGTTGGTCGATGGAAGTGAGCATATGACTTCTATAAGGAGTCTTAAATGTTAACGGCGTTACGATATCGGAAGAAAAATTCCACAAGGGGCTGGCTGGTCCATTTAGGTTTTTGTTTGCAATCAACATTAATTCACCGGTGTTGCCTGACACCAAATTTTTTACCTTTCGATTTCTTGCCTCTAAATGCAGTCCGATAGGAACCAGTTCATCCAATTTTTGCTGCACAGAGAGAATGTCAGGAAGGATCACTAGATTTTTTCCTGTTTGTTTTTTGAAATCGGCTACGACATCTTGGTCAAATTGGGTGCTGTTATTAGTACAAAGGATATAATTATCACCACCACCTTTCTTTGCGTCTTCGATCATTGAAAGATAAATCAGGGTATCCTTGAATCCCGACGTGTGATCGTCAAATGGTTTGGTTTTATTTATAGCCAATTCAGTCAATTCTTCGATAGAGATGGTTGGCGGAGGAATGATTTCTATGGAATGCTTTTTACAAAACGCTTCTGCCGATGTGCGCAATTGCTCGTGGTAATCGTCTCGAGGGTTAATTTCAGCTTCATCGTGTCCAGCCTCTTTTAGCGAACGGATACCTTTATTAATCTGATCAAGCGTTAATGCCACATGTTCTTTTTTATGCTGGATTCGTTCACGGAGAACAATTTCAGGCAAGCAAACGACGACATTTCTTACGGAATGTTTTTTGAGAAAATTAGGCAGATCGGCGAAGGATTCCCTAAAAAGAATTCCAAATGCCTTGCGATCATCCCAGATGGGGTTTGTATCGATAAAAATCCTCGTTTTCATGCGGCCATAGTAGCATTTTTGCTGAATAAAAGTTACCAACAGCTAGGATGTGGGACGCCTGGACTCCTATCGCGGACAGCGTCATTGATGGTGTGTATGAATATAGCGGAAAAAATCATTGAAACGACCAAGGTAAAGCAAGCAGAAATTGTAAGGGTAAAATACTGCCTGTATGCTCGAAAGTCGACCGAATCCGAGGAAAAGCAAGTGCTTTCCATCGATTCTCAAATCAAGGAAATGCTCCAAATCGCGGAACGCGACGGGCTGGAAATTGTGGCCATGAAACGGGAGTCTCATTCAGCTAAAGAAACGGGGCAGCGACCAATTTTCAACGAATTGGTCGAGGAAATCCGGCAGGAAAAATTCAACGGAATTTTGACCTGGGCGCCCGACCGAATTTCCCGAAACGCGGGCGATCTTGGAAAAATCGTGGATCTGATGGATGCTGGAAAATTGCACGAAATACGAACTTACGGACAACAATTTCGTAACAATCCGAACGAAAAATTCCTGCTGATGATTCTTGGTTCGCAGGCAAAATTGGAAAACGATAATCGTGGCATCAATGTAAAACGCGGTCAGCGCACGCGCGTTGAAATGGGACTGTGGCCGGCGATGGCACCGCTTGGATATTTGAACCAGCGATTAATGGACAAGAAAGGGGAACTAGTAGTTGATCCTGATCGTGCACCGATTATTACGAAAATATTTGAAAAAGTCGCCTATGAAAAATGGTCCGGCAGAAAAGTATATAACTGGCTGAAATTCGATCTGAATTTTTACACGAGAGGAAACAAGACGCTCACGCTAGCGGGTGTCTATCGAATCCTTGAAAGCCCGCTGTATTACGGCGTGTTCGAATTCCCGCGGAACAGTGGCAACTGGTATCAAGGGAAGCATATTCCGTTGATCACCAAAGAATTATTTGAGATGGCACAGGCTCGGTTAAAACGCGATGATATTCACCGCGAAAATAAGGAGTTCGCATTCACGAAGCTATTCACTTGCGGCTACTGCGGATCTGGAATTTCTGCCGAGGAAAAATGGAAACAATTGAAAGACGGCACGCATGCGAAATATATTTACTATTCTTGCTCACGTGCAAAAGATCGCAACTGTAAAAATAAATACATCCGTGAAGAGGAATTGATGGTGGAACTTCTGAAAATTCTCGACAAGGTGAACATTAACGAACTCGGCATGCGCCAGCGACTCGAGGACGAAATCGCGCGATTCAATATTTTCCAGCGGTCGGTGCTCGGCGCAAAAGATAAAATCAAGGATACGAAAGAAACCGATATTCGGAATTATGCGAAGTATATTTTGAAAGAGGGATCGGTGGGGGAGAAAAGGGAATTGTTGGCGAATTTGCGGAGTAGGATTGAATATAAGGATAAAGGATTAATTCTAATCTAAGAAATTTCCTTGAAAATGGAACGTTTTTGTGGTATCACTCGCTTATGGATCGCGTTCCAAATGAGGAAAACTTGATAAAGGATGAAGCCGAGAAGTCGGCTTATTGGTTTTGCGACAGAGAAGGGGTTCCAGTTCATAAGAGCAAGGAAATTTTTAAAACAAAACCGGTCATCAAAGTTTACCCGTACAATGTTTTAAAACGGAACGGGCAACTGACTCCCAAAAAAATAAAATCAATAGAATTTCGGGGGTGGGATTCTATGGACGATATCCCGAAAGCTTTCCGCAAAATACCTGGTTACGGTTTCTCCTCGGCAGAGCTTAAGCAACTTTTTACCTTCCTCTACCGAAAGGTGCCTAATGCAGAGAGTTTAGTGGTCGGGATCAATGTACCTACCCGCTTTTCGAAAAAGACCATCGCTCTGAACTGGGGAGATCTTGAAAAACTTCTCAAAGAAATCAAGAAGAAAAAGAATGAATACGACAAGTTTCGAAAACTCTCTTTGAATAACTCGCTTGCAACTGTGACCAGTAAGATACCAAAGATCGACAGGGTATTAGGTGCTGGCGAACTCGAGAAATTTCTTGAGGGATTTGATTCCTTCGAAAAGATTTCCGTAAAGGACGTAGACTCTCTTGCTAAGGTGTTGTCCGATGCTCCTACAAGCAAGCTTACAACGACATCGCATATCATCAGGACCAAGGACAAGATCGAATCGATTTTTCTGGACGAAATCATTGCCACCTTCGATGATTTGATGAGGAACAAGTCCGATGATGAAGAAGAATGGCAAAAATTTTTCACAAAGTATACATGGACGCTCAACCACCTCTTCCCATACGAAGTTATTCTAAGAAAGGACAAGGCCTATGTTGGGGGAAAGACGATTGAAAATTCGGAGGGCAGAGTGGTGGACTATTTATTTGAAAATGGTTTCAAGGATAATGTTGCACTTCTTGAAATTAAAACACCGAAGAAGGCTTTGCTGAAAAATAGTCCCTATCGAGCGCCAGATGTTTTTGCTGCATCAGACGAACTTTCGGGTGGCGTAAACCAATGCCTTGATCAGAAGGATTCATTGCTAAGAAATATGGGGGAAAAGGAAAATTATTTCGACCCCAAAACAATTCTTGTGATTGGTCGTAAAAAATCTTTAACTCCCGAGCAGGCGAAGTGTTTTGAACTTTACCGAGGAAATCAGAAAAACGTCGATATTATTACCTTTGATGAAATTTATGCAAAGCTCGAAAGATTACATAAGGTTATTCGAGGTGATCAGTAATTTATTATTAATCTCACCAATGAATTATATGAGTGAACAGTCGAAAGTCATAGAAAAAATGAAAGAATTACTATCCGATCCGACGAAAAAAATCGCGATGAATGATTTTGTGGTGGATAAACTTCGTGAGCTTATTGAAGCTACAGGACCTGAATATTTCCCTATGCAGATGGGGAATTTCCAGCAAGAAACTTTCAATCAAAGGGTGGAGCAATATGGGAAATTAACAGCCGATCTTCGGGATATTGTAATCCTCTTGGTTCGATGGGGCGATAAAGACCATCTTGATTTGGTAAAGAAGATTTTTGGGAGGCTTTCCGAAAACGTTGATCGCGAACCTGGTGGATTGGTCATTTGTTCGCATTTAAACTGGTACCCGCTTCACCTACTTATGTATGCAGCTGGTATTTCTGCGCTAGAATCTGGAAAGTATGATGTGCTCAAAAGGATTTTTGAAACTCCTGTGCAAAATTCTGCTACTGGCGGCAGAATGATGCCGTTGATTATTCCTGTAATGTCGAATATGACAGCCCTCGATAGTTCCTTTAAATGTATCCCGGGCCGAGAAAACGATCGTGCTCCTCGGAGTGAGTTCATGTATGCGCATTTAGGTCCAGTCATTGAAGATATTTTGTATCTTGGTAAAAGCTTCGAAGAAATCTTTGATCTTTTCGAAATTCATCTTGCATTATATTATGCCGAAATCTCGAAAAGAGGTGTTGGTCCGATTGGTAGGTTTGGGTGGAAGCACGCATGGCATGGTGCCGATGGTCCATACTCACGGGTTGTCACAGATGCTCGATCTCGGGGTGCGGAATGGCCCCCTCTTCAGGCAGGGATGTTCAATGGGTCTTTAGAAAACTTTCTGAAAATCGCTGAATCTTTTCAAGTAAGATTGGATAAGGTTTCGTGGTACTAAAAACAAAAAGGCGATTTACGCCTTTTTGTTTCAAAAAGATAACCGGACTGTAGCATTTCCATTTTTTGAAAATAATTCCGGTGCGTGTCCATGTCCAAGATTAAAAAATATTTGCCCCGAAAGTATTTTTTTATCAGGAATGGCAATCTCCAATTTATAAAGATGAGCAGTAGCGGATATCCTTTTTGGGTGATGCCCAGCGTATCCACTTTTTTCAGATTTGAAAAGTTTTGAAAAATTGTTCCCGTTGTCGACGAGGTCAATATCAAGCGTTGAATAATTTTGATCCCAGCGCCCAACGAAAGAGGGTAAGTTTGTGTTGGTAGATACGATTTTGAAAATGGTAAGAAATCCTGTGTCTGATACATGGCTTATATCTGAGCAAATGAAATCATATTCTGCGTCTATCGAGAAAATTTCTGGGCGAATATTGAATATCTGATTAACTCTAAATATGTTCAGATCACCTTTCTTGTAAAAACGTTTTTTATCCATTTTTGTAGAGAAACCCGTTCCTGCTCCAAAACCAAAGGGGTGGGTGCATGTCGATTGGATCAATGCCGCTTCCTTGAAGCGCGTTCCGCCAAATGTTTGAGACTTCATCGCGTGCAAGGGTGTCAGCTTGTTCCTGTGTAATCACACCCAGCTTAACTGAGCATTGCGTTATATGCGTGTCAGGTGCAATTTCGATCTGATCACGATTCTTCAATTTCACGCCTCCGTAGGTAGTGATGATGAACGACCAATAGTTGAAAATCTTTGGACCCGACAGGTAAGGGAAACCTTTCTTGTGGTCGATATTTACGATTTCTTTCAGCTTCAAGAAGTCGCCGTTTGCAGATTCGATAAATTTTTCAAGCGATCCCCAGTTTTGACTAACGGTCTTTGCGATCGCCTGCCATGTTTTCACATGCTTATTCGGTTGAAGCGCAAGTTTGTATTTCATCAATGCGCTGCGCAATTTTTCCTCGGGAACTTTTGCAGCTTCGTTTACATTGAACACAAATCTTGTTTCGGTATCATTGAATGTCTTGAGTGCGTTTTCCCAAAGTGTGTAGCTGTTTCGCTGATAGTTCAAAGCCATCGGCAGCGTGAAATACGCAAGGCGCATTTCGGTATCCTCGTTAGAAAAGCTGGGGTTTGCATCCTCGGGCATTTTAGTCTGACCAAGGTCGCCTGACTTGTACGCAACGATGAGGTCTTGGCAAGTTTTGTGAAGATTTGAATTCATATGGTTTAGTAAACATTTGCCCCGTGAGAAGGACTGATCGTTTTCGGAAGCTCGATTGCTGGCAAAGGATTTTTAATCAGCCCGTGCATGCTTTCAAAATTTTCCTCAAGCCGTTTGTTGAATTCCGCATTGCTCAACTGATTTCCCGTCGTGAGGTACTGCCAGAACAGGACAAAATCGGTTTCAAGATAGATGTGATATTTTTCGTTAATCTCCTCGGCAAAATCGTTTCCGTAAACCGCTTCGATCAAACCCTTCCCAATTTTATAGCCTTCAAGTTCGTACTGATAAAATTCTTCCTTGAATTCATCAGAAAGTTTTAAGGGTTTCGGTTTTTCGACTGTTTCAACCAAGTGTCGATATTTTTCATAGTTCGTAAACTGAACCATATGGCCAAACAGGTGCGCGATTACAAACAAAATACCGAGATCATCACGGGAATCTTTATTCACAACGATTTGCTTTTGCTTCAATTCCGCGATCGTGATCCCGTCCTCGGCGGTATCCTTGATGACGACATCGACATCGTATGTTTCCTTAAGAAATTTAGTTATTTTCGAGATATCTATTGTCATTATGACCCTATATTACCACATGGAACGGAATCGAAATACGCGGTAAAATAGTATTATCTATGGATGCCGATTCTCAGAAAACAAGATATTTGGAATATATCAATACGCCCGAAGGCTATGACAATTACAACGATTTTAAGGATTTTTTGTACGGCAAAAATGACAGCCTTACGCGAAGGCTTGTGACAGACCATATCCGTCCTTTTATGCAATTGCTTCGCAAAGAATCCGTCCGTATATGCGATATAGGCGGCGGTGATGGAAAAAGAATTTCCCACATCGTTTCCGATCTTTTTGAGAAAGACGGTGTCACGACCAGTCTCACATTTATTGAGCCATCCGTAGCAGGATCTAGCATGTTCGAGAAGAAACAAGGATCAGTAAAAGGGTTCGATCACATCATATTTTTCAACGGACGGTTCGAGGAGTTTGAAACCACAGAAAAGTTCGACCTGATCATTTTGATCCACAGCATCTTCACATTCTCGGATAAAGAAACGATAAGGAAAATTCTTGATCTCAAATCCGAGAATGGGAAGATTATCATTGTTGCAAACGATCAAAACAGCTTCTTGGCAAAGTTGAACCGTGAGATCAGCAAGGATTATTCCGAGAAGCGTTTTGAAATTACTGACCTTGAAAAGATATTCGACGAAAAAGGGATTGGTTATCGAAAATCTGAAATAGTGACTAGCTTTTCCGTAGCCAAAGATTCCTTTGATACCTTTTCGGAAACGCTTTTGAAATGGGTTAGTCTTGGGAAATTTCATGCTTACAAAGAGGAGCAGAAAAGGAATTTGAAACAGAAACTGGTGTCCTTTGCTGGTTCCGAACGAATGGCAGGTCTGCTGTTCAAGGAGGTCGAGGTGGTGATTGAAATAGAATAACTATCGCCATGTATTCGTATAAACAAGATCGGTTTTTGCGCAAGCAAACAAAAACTGCAGAATATTCTGCAGTTTTTGTTTTAATTTAGGCACTTGAGTCGCATCACAAGTATAGGCAAGTGAGGCGTCTCCGATACTAAGTTGTCAGTGCGGAAGCGGTGAGATTCGAACTCACGGACCCTTGCGAGTCGACAGTTTTCAAGACTGTTGATTTAAACCACTCATCCACGCTTCCGAGGACTATATTACACGATTTGAAATATTTTTCAAGTATCTTATCTCTGATATAATAAGTAAGTATGAATATCAACAAACAACATTTTTTGGTAGGTGGATTAATTATTGTTGCATTTATTATTGGAATTGCCCTAGGTAAAGGGTGGGATTTTAGGTCATATCGCGATATGGATTCTATCAGTCACCGCATGCCAGATGGAACCATGATGATGAACAATGGAATGGGGATGCATGACATGATGGAAAGTATGACAGGATCATTACAAGGAAAAACAGGAGATGCGTTTGATAAAGCATTCTTGGAAGAAATGATTGTACATCATGAAGGAGCTGTTGAAATGGCGAAACAAGTATTAGCAATATCAAAGCGTCCAGAATTAATCAAGCTTGCCAATAATATTATTACAGCACAAACAGGTGAGATTAAAATGATGAGCGATTGGAATAAAACTTGGTTTAGTAAATAAAAGAAAGTCGCCAAAAGCGGCTTTTTTTGCTACAGTACGAATATATGAAAATCCTCGGTATTGATTATGGAACCAAACGAATAGGTATTGCGATTTCCGACGATTCGGGGAAATTTGCATTTCCGAAATCAATTATCACATCAGGCAGCAAGGCTCTGGGTGAAATTATTACTCTGATCCAATCAGAACAAGTCGAACGTGTTGTGGTAGGGAATTCGGTAGATCAGTCAGGAATGCGAAATATTCTCATGGAAGACATTGATGTGTTCATCGAAGAGTTACATAAATTAACAGGATTACCTATTGAGCTCGCTGACGAACGTTTTTCATCAAGTGCAGTTCGAGCATTTGATTTTGAAAAACCTATTGCAAACACTCGAGGGAATAGTCGCCCGACCGGTCTCATCGATGATCGTGCTGCGGCAATTATGTTGCAAAGGTATTTAGATAGACTATAATCACACCTATATGGAAAACATAACTTATGACGAATTTAAAAAGATGGATATCCGAGTAGGAACTATTCGAGAAATTGAACCCATAGAAGGAACTGATAAATTGTTACGATGCCAAATTGATTTTGGTGAACCGCAATTACGACAGATTGTTTCAGGTATTCGTGAATACTATCCAGCGTTTGAAACGCTCATTGGAAAACAAGTATTGTATATCGTAAATTTGGAACCGCGAGAAATTCGAGGACACATGTCATACGGAATGTTAATGGCAGTAGGAAATGATAAACCAGTATTTTTAATTCCAGAAGAACCTGTAGACTCAGGAAGTAAGGTTCGATAAAACACAGATACTGTGTTTTTTTGTGATATAATTTTTTGTATATGAATATACTCTCTTTGTTCACAAAGAAAAAACTGAGCGTTGCATTTTCGTTTGATAATGGATATGTGCGATTTGTGGCACTTGAAAAAGAACATGATAAAATTCAAGTAATAGATTTTGGATCAGAATTTTTTGGTCCAGATATTTTAAATGATCAAGAATCAATTATTGATGATGCGTTGTTTGTTCGCAAGATTCGCATGATAATCGAATCCATGAAGGAAAAATGGGGAATTGATACGGTAAATATTGTTGTTCCTGATCGTCAGGCGATCATGTTTCATACCCATGTTGCAAAAATGCAAGAAAAAGAAATGTTAGATGTAATAAATGATCATATTGCAACATATTGCGAATCACAACAACTATTAGGGCTAAAAGAATATATTTGCGAATACGACATTATTCGTGAAACTGACTTTGGGTATGATATCCATGTTACCTTGGTTCCTAAATTGTACATTGCACATCTCAATCGATTGTTTCGACAGGCAGGTGTTGGGGTTTGTCATATTGAAACAGCTCATCATGCGGTCGTTCGATCATGTTTAGAAATTCCTACAGGAACAGGAACGGTGTTCGTGTCTTTTGGAGAAACAAAAACATCAATCAGTCTCTTGCATGGGGAACATTTAATTTCAGAAGAAACGGTTGCGGTGGGTACGGAACATTTACACAAAACAGTGGAACGTTTTTTGAGAGTGTCACGCAGCGATGCAGAAAAAATTATTGAACGTCATGGAATATTAATGACACATCCAGATAATGGATTATTAGGAGAGTTATATTTAGAACTAGCACCCATCTATCGATCGATTGATCGTCAAATGATTAATATTGGGAAAATGCCCTACAAAACATTTGGTCATAGGTTTACGACGAAAACACTAATTGTGTATGGTGTAGGTACCTGGATCAAAGGACTTGTTTCATTTTTAGGAGAAAAAACAAAACTCAAAACATCTCTTTTGGATGTATGGGCAGGACAAGACAAAGACCGCGCTCCAATCATCAACATTCCTGCACAAGAAACATTAACATATGCAGA
>CAZJXT010000015.1:0-10913 GCA_964550225.1 uncultured Candidatus Saccharibacteria bacterium | reverse complement strand
TGTAAAATTCTTTTTTTATTTGGAATACCATGAACGACCTCTTCGTTTACCGAGGTGATCAAGGTTGCAGGATACGGACGGTCTGCACCATCAGGTTTGTAATTTTTAAATGCAGGAAGATCTCCATATTCTCGAATCATTTTTTCTGCCTCCTGATCAAGTTCCCATGTCGAAATACCTGGACGAACCAGTTTTGCAATTTTTTGCAAAATTTCTGCATGACGTTTTCCTCCTTCGCGCATGTTCTGTATTTCTTGTTCAGTCTTGATGATAATCATGAATACTATACTATCAGATTTTGTCAAGGAATTCAAGGACCTGGCTTTGTACCTGAGCCACATCTGGTTCCCCATCAATATCACACATCGTCATGGTGTTATTTTGTTTAAAATATTCCAAAACAGGAAGTACTTTTTCATTGTACCAATCTAAACGCTTTTGAATTTTTACCGGATCAGCATCATCAGGACGATCATCTGCACGCATCAAAAGACGAGCTTGTGCAACTGTATCATTTATATGAATATTAAAAATAATTTTTTTCTCTATTTGAAAAAAATCGAGAGCTGATTCTAAAATAGGAGCCTCTTCAATACGACGAGTAACTCCATCTAAAATTAAATCTTGAGTTCCATTAAAATGTTCAATCATTGCCTGTGACCAAAGGTAAATAGGAAAAAATGCTGGCATCAGTTGCCCGCTTTCGATAACTGTTTTTGTTCGCTGTGCAGAAAACCCTGTATTGGTTTCAACAAAATTTCTAAATAGTCCACCTGTTTCAATGTACACAACAGAACGCCCTTGGGACTCTAAATGTGTTTTTAATAATTGTGCCTGAGTTCCCTTTCCAGAACCCGCCTTGCCATAAAATATATATGCATTACTCATACTGAATATTGTAGCATAACAAAAAACCGCATATGCGGTTTTTTGTTTAGTATTCAGCCATTGAGGCTTGAGCCGATAGTTTCTTGATTAAATCAATAACTACAGATACCACGATGAGAATCGCCGTACCTCCAATTGCAAAATTTTGATTTCCGGTAACTACTTGGAAAATAGTTGGCAAGATTGCCACTAATGCCAAGAAAAGTCCTCCGAAAAACGTAATGCGTGTCATGATATTTCCAATAAATTCTGCCGTAGGAAGACCTGGGCGAACGTTAGGAATAAATGCACCATTTTTTTGTAAATTGTTTGCCATTGCTTCTGCATCAAATGTTACTGCTGTGTAGAAATAGGTAAATATAAATACCAGCAAGAAATAAATGATAGCGTAGTACACCTGATTACCAAGGAATGATGAAATAGCAGAACCAATTGCTGCAAGTTTCACATTAACTGAACCAGCAAGTGCTGTTGCAATTAATTTAGGAAACATGAGAATTGATAGTGCAAAGATCACGGGCATTACCCCAGCCTGATTCATACGGAGTGGAATATGACTTGATGTTGAAGTCACGACATATCCAGCTCGCGCTTGTTGTTTTGCATAGGTTACCGGAACGAGACGTTCTGCCTCGGTCACCATAACAATTCCTGCAACCAACAATACGGCAGCGATCACAAACCCAATATAAATTGGTAATTGTGATGCGTCATATGAAAACAATGCTTGATTAACATCATTTGGAATACGAGCAACGATACCTGCAAAAATAATAATTGAGACACCGTTTCCAATACCAAATTCTGAAATAAGTTCGCCAAGCCACATTGTAACAAATGAACCAGCTACAACGATCGCAATATTAATGAATGCTTGTGCGGTTGGTAATCCTGGAACAATTCCTTGTCGTGCAAGCACAGCAAGCAACGCTGTTCCTTGGATTGTTGCCAACACAATCGTAAGATATCGTGAATATTGATTGAATTGTCGTCGTCCAATTTCACCACTTTCATGGTAAAGCTCTTTCAGTTTTGGAACCATCAATGTCAATAATTGCATAATGATTGACGATGTAATAAATGGTCCAACCCCAAGAAGAATGATTGAAAGACTACTGAGCCCTCCTCCTGAAAACAGGTTCAAGAATCCGAAAAATTGATTATTGTTCAAATACTGAGCCAATGCCAAGGTGTTTACCCCTGGAACAGGAATAGCGGTCAACGCACGAAACAGAATAAAGATTGCAAAGATAAAGACTACTCGCATCATAATCTTGCGATCAGACACGATAATTTTTACCTTGTTAAAAAATGATTGAAACATATAGGTTATAGTGTATCACACATTAATTATGCAATCGACCCTCCTGCTTGTTCAATTTTTTCTTTCGCTGATGCAGAAACTGCACATGCTGAAATGATAAGTTTTTTAGTCAATACTCCTGTTCCTAAAATCTTCACTCCTGCTTGTGGCAATCGTGTTGATGTTAATACTCCTTTTTCAAGTAGTGAAACAGGTGATACGGTTTCTCCTGCAGAAAATACTTTTTCCAATACATTTACGTTTACAGTAAATACGGTTGGTTTTTCATAAGTACTTTTTGCTCGGTTTTTACCATACCCTCGTTTCTTAGGAATTTTCTTAATTAGATCTCGTAGCTCTGGTCGCATACGACGTCCTGATCGAGCTTTTTGCCCTTTCGTTCCACGTCCTGCTGTTTTACCACGTTTCCCTCCACGTCCCACTTGGACATGTTTTGTGTTTGGTGTTTTTCGAGCGAGTTTGTTTATTTGCATATATTATTCAGTTACTACTGGCTTTACTTCTGCACGAGCTTTCTTTGGCAATGCAAAGAGAGAAAGTGCTTTCATGGTAGCTTGAGCAATGTTTAATTTATCTTTTGATCCAGAAACTACACGACCTGTAATATCAGTAATACCTGCGAGTTCAACCATCACACGCATTGCTGAACCTACCACAACTCCTCGTCCGCGGTTAGGCATAAGCATTACACGAGCTGATTTATATTTTGCAGATACGTCATGATCAATAGTTCCTCGTTTATTCAAACGAACTTTGATGGTATTTTTCTTTGCATCGTTCAACGCTTTGTTGATAGCAAGAGTAGTATCTCCTGCTTTACCGATACCTAGTCCCATCATTCCTTTTTTATCTCCAATCGCAAGTACTACAGAGAATGAAAATCGTCGTCCTCCTGATACCACACGAGTTACCCGTCGAATTGAAAGCATTTTTTGTTCAAATTCTGGTTTTGCTCGTTCTGGTCGCGCACTTCGACTATCACGTCGTGGGCCTCGTCCAGCTGAACGATTATTTCCTGCTTGTCCTCCACGAGATGTTCCACCAGTTCGTGGTGTAAATTTTCGCACAGGCGCTTCTGTTGCAGAAGTTGTTGTTTTTTGTTCTTGTGTTTCCATAAATATTAGAAGATGAGTCCGCTTTCACGAGCACTTTCTGCAAGAGTTTTGACGCGACCTGTGAATCGAAATCCACCTCGATCAAAAACAACTTTGGTAATATTGTGTTTTGCAGCAAGAGCAGCAATTGCTTTTCCTACTTGCTCTGCACGATTTGTTTTGGTTCCTTTTGCGCCTTTGATATCACTTGCAGCACATAATGTTGTTCCTGCAGTATCATCAATCAATTGTGCGTACATAAATTTATTAGATTTAAATACTGACAATCGTGGACGCTCTGCGGTCCCAGATACACGAGCACGAATTCGTTTGTGACGACGTTCTCGTTTTGAAATGTTTGAATGTTTCATAAATAGTTTCAAGGATTACGCAGATTTTTTACCTTGTTTACGTCGGATCACCTCATCATCATAACGGAATCCTTTTCCTTTGTAAGGTTCAGGTTTTTTGAGTGATCGAACATATGCAGAAAATTGACCGACTGACTCTTTATCAATTCCTGAAATACTAATAATGTTTTTCTCTGCAGTAACCGTTAATCCTTCTGGAATTTCCAATTTTACTGGATGTGAGAATCCAAGAGCAAGATCAAGAGATTTTCCTGAAACAGCTGATTTGAACCCTACTCCTTCGAGAATGAGTTTTCGATTAAAGCCTTGAGTAACTCCTTCCATCATATTTTTGATATGAGAGGCAACGGTTCCCCAAAGAGATCGGATAAATACATTATCTCCATTAGGAGTAAGTACCACCGTATTATCTATAACTGCGATTGAAATTTCTGGACGAAATGTTTTTGACAATTCTCCTTTAGGTCCTGTAATAGTTACCGTGTCTTTTGATACAGTAACGGTTACCCCTGCGAGAATTTCAATCGGATTTTTTGCGAGTCGTGACATATAATTATTACCAGATTTCGAAGAGCGCTTCTCCACCTACGTGTTCTTTGCGAGCCTCATCTCCAGTTAGAATTCCTTTTGGTGTTGAAAGCACCAAAAGTCCTCGACCGTTTTTAACTAATTTCACATCATGCACTCCGAAATAAACACGTCGTGATGATTTTGAAATTCGTTTAATGTCATGAATTCGTGGAACTGTGTCAACGTATGACACTCCAAGTTCTAAGACATCACCTTTTGCACGAGATTTTTTTGCATATGATGCAACATATCCTGTATTAAAAAGTGTTTTAGCGATTGCTGCTGATAATTTTGAAAAAGGAACGATCACGGTAGTCTTACCTGCATTTCCTCCGTTTTTCAAAGAGATCAACATATTTGAAACTGTATCCATAAAAAAGAAATGATTTGTAATTACCAAGATGATTTACGTACCCCTGGAATTTTTCCTTCGTTAGCAAGTTCTCGGAACTTGATACGTGAAAGACCAAAGTCTCGTAAATATCCATTTGATCGACCTGTTAATGCGCACCGATTTTTGTAACGTGTTGGTGATGAATTTTTTGGAAGTTTTTGAAGTCCCTCAAGGTCTCCAGCCGCTTTCAATGCAGCACGTTTTGCTGCATATTTTTCAATCAACTTTCGTCGTTTTTCGTTGCGTGCGAGTACTGATGTTTTTGCCATGTACAATAACGCGAGTTTAAAACTCGTGACTTAGCTTAATAATATTCCTTTGTCAGATGCCACCATTTCACACACAATTTCATTTTTTCCTTATAGAATAAGGCACAAATGGAGGCGTATGGATGCATAGCACCAAAAAAGCAAGCACATTGCTGTGCCTGCTTAATGTATCAGAAAAAATACTTACTGTCAACAAAAAAACCGCCCCTTGTGAATAAGAGGCGGATGTAATGAAAAAACGTAGAACTGATTACTGTCTTGGAGCATACGTTACATGATTCCAAATCACAATCTGTCCTGTAAAATTTTGTGCCATGTATTGCTTGGTTCCAAAACCAATCATACGACCCATTAAATCGTACACAGGAGCTTCGATACGTGGATCATCTGCATCAAGCTCCTCAACACCCGAAATAGTGATAATCAAATATTTCGATAATGCAAATGCATTTGATCCTTGCAAATCCTTTACAGTCGCACGAATCTCGTATTGTGTATTCAATATTAAAGAATTCACAAAAGAAAAAGATTGATTGAAATCATCGCTTCCTACGGCAACAGTACCTGTCGAAGAAAGCAAATTTCCTCCTTGATACAATTCGGTATACACCTGTGAAGGTGTTCCCGATGCGTTACCAACGGTCGTACCAACAACTCCATTCGTGGTTGCTGATGAAATAGAAATATTTGCAATCACCGGTTGTCCAGGTGAAGCAGTTTCTTCCCATTTGATTAATCCGTTTTCCAACATCGCACCATCGGAAGAAACTCCAATGAGTTTGAATTCGTAACGAGACGCTGCATCAAGTCCTGTAAAAGGAATTTGTGGCAATGTACCCGTACTAAATAATCCAGTAGCAATTACAGTGGTATCCCAAGCAGTAGATGAAGGTTGGATTTTCCGCTTCACAACGAGAATCTTGTTGTTAATGGAATTACCATAACAAGAATATCCGATACTGTTCAGCGAAATTTTGGTTGGAGATTCTTGTTGTAAAAACCCCCACGAAGTCGTAGGTGCAGGTGTTGGTGCTAATACTTGAAACGAAATTGGTTCAAGAGTTTCACCTCCACCATTAATCAATCTGATCCAAGCATAATTTACAGCAGGTGCGCTGCGCAAATTACCTAACGGAAAAACAATCTGCTGCATTCCTGTAATGCCGATTAAAGTATCGGCAAGGATTGCATTGTTTGCCGTTTCCCATTCTACAATTGCAGTTGTTGTACTGTTTGCCCATGTTCCGTTTGTTTTAACGGTAATGTTTACATCAGCACTGATCAACGTTTCATTGGAAATAGACCACACATCAACCGTTGCTTTCGGAACCGTTAATGTGGTAAATGCTACCTGCATGGAATCAGACCCACCCGATGATGTTGCCACCACTCGTGTGTAATACGATGTACTATCCATCAAATTTTTTTCAGTCCATGTAATAATCGTATCACTTGAGATATTTGAAGTAACCACAGCGATTTGATTTCCTTGAGCATTGAGCAACTTTCTTCTGAGTATCGCACTACCAGTGTTTCCAGGTTTTATATGAGCAGAAATTTTTGCTGAATCCTGCCATAGTTGAATTACCTGTAAATTAATTACGTCTGCCGAAGTGAGTGTTGGTACCATGTAGTCCTGAAAATCGAAGAACGCATCTTGTGGGATTCCGTTCTCTGTTGTACTAGCCGCTAGTATGTTATGCATATACGTAGTACCCGGCACGTTTGGATTCGTAATTACAAAAGATGTATCTCCTATTCCGCGTAATAATAATGCAGAAATCGAAAAGGTGTAATTTTGTAAAAATGGCTCTACGAGTACATTGTATGCACCTGTTGGTCCACCTACAAAACTGTAATGAAAACTGATGGTTGTCGAAGTGGTCGATGGAGCAACTGAAATGTTTGTAATAGTCATCGGCTGAATTGGCACCAATGTTTTTGTAGTAAATGAAATGTAGTTGGAAGTATCAGAAACACCTCCATCGGTTACAATCACTGCCACAGAATCATACTGTGTTGCCGGCTGTAATCCACCTATCGAAACCCATAACGAAGTCATGTTTGTCGATGTTGGAGAGCCAATCTTAAAAGTGTCTCCTACTGCTTTGTAGTACGGACGCCATTGATAATTTCCAGTAACACCAGATACTATCAGGCGAAGTGTTGCAGTGTTTGTAAATACTGAATCTGTAAGCGCGGGAAATAATGTCCCATTAAGAGCCATTGTTGACATTGCAATAGTGGCAAATACTAGAGAGAGGATGATTTTTTTCATGTTTTTTGTTTTAAGAGAGCTTTTTAGTTAATTTAAAGTACCATTACTATTCTTTAGAATTATATCATATATATTATATATATGTCAAGTAATGAAATGCGTGTTCCTTGATACAATGAAGAAGTATGCGATCATCAACACTTACCCCTCTTCTCAACCCTCTTATTACTATTATTTGTATCATTGGGATTGGATATCTTCTTGTCATTCAAAAAACTTTTTTCATCCCTCTTGTTCTTGGGTTTCTTTTCTCTCTTTTACTCCTCCCTGCGGTACAACGATTAGAAAAAATGCGTATCCCTCGAGCTCTCGCAAATATCATTATGATTATTGCAACTATTTTAGTTCTCATAATTATTATGGGATCACTCTCTGTCACACTTTCTCAATTCATTGGAGACATTCCTAATTACCAAGTTGAAGCAAAACAAAATATTGGTATTATACAACAAGCAATTACCAATATTTCTGGAATATCTCTCGTTGAGCAAAACAATTGGATTGATCAAAACTTTAATCTCGTAGAAATTGGATTACAAAACGTAGGGAATGTTATTTCTCAAGCAACCAGTATCGCATCAACTCTTGGATTAACCTTTTTATATACTTTTTTTATGTTGTTCTATCGCACCAAACTACGAACGTTTTTACAAAAACTTCTTGGGGGCGAAACAGAAAAAAATATTCTCGTCGTGATCAAGAAAATAGGAACAGTGGTTCCTCATTATCTGACAGGGGTTATCAAGGTTATGATTATCCTTGCCATTATGAATACCTTAGGATTATGGATTATAGGAATTCATAATCCTCTATTCTGGGGGATCTTTATTGCCGTATTAAATATTATTCCTTATGTGGGAACACTGATTGGATTTGCTGGATTAATTATTATTACTCTCATTACTCAAGGAGTTCCTCTCGCGATTGGAGCTGTCATACTATTTTTAATTACTCAATTTATTGATAATAATATTCTTACTCCTAATATTGCAGGTGGAACAATTAATATTAATCCTCTAGCAGCAATTCTTGGAATTATTATTATGGGATCTCTTTGGGGAACCGTTGGAATGATGTTAGCACTCCCCTTGGTTGGAATTATCAAAGTAATCGCTGATGGGTTACCAGAATATGAAGCATGGGGATACCTTCTCGGAGATGAATCACCTGAAGCGCCAAGCCCTCTCGGAAAACGTATTACAAAATTAATCACTTTAAAAAAATAATTTCTATGTTTGAAAAATATCAAAATTTTATTGCAATTGTTATTTGTGGACTTTTGATTGGCGGTGGCATCATCCTTTCAAAAACAATTCCACAAAATACTTCGTCTGAACAAAAGCAACAAACTGAGTCTGATGTGAAAAAAGAACTACTTACGGTTGCGAAAAAATTTAATATTAATAAAGAAAAACTTACTGCCTGTTTAGATAGTGGTAATAAAAAACAAACTATTGCTGATGCTGTATCTCTCGCTGAAAAATCAGGAGTTGCAGGAACTCCAACATTTTTTATTATAAAAAGAACCATTGGTTCGGATGATCGTATTATTTCAGAAAAACAATTTCCTATTATCGGAGCTCGAGATAAAGCAACTATTTTAAAATCAATAGAAACAGAAATTTCTCCTGATGGACAACCAGCTCTTTCTGGAGAAAAAATAGTTCTTTCTGATAGTGACCACTGGTTAGGATCTCGACGCGCATCTACAATTATCGTCATGTATTCTGATATTGATTGTCCATTCTGTAAACGAGCCGAACCTATTATTCAAGAAATTTTAGCAGAGCATCCTGAATTTGGTTTTGTATATCGACACTCTCCTATTACGACTCTTCATCCATTCGCAGCCTACAAAGCAGAAGCTACTGAATGTGTTAAAGAAATTTCTGATGAAAAAACATTTTGGAATTATTTACGAGAATTAGCAAAGTAATACTATTTTAAAATCATGAATAAAACATTACGTTATGGAATAATTATTGGAATTGTTATTCTGTTTGGAGGATTGATTGCGTGGTATAAACTCACCCCGGGACCTTATGACACACTCGCAAATTGTCTCAAGGAAAAACAAGTGGTTTTTTATGGGGCATTTTGGTGTCCTCACTGCCAGGCAACCAAAGCAATGTTTGGAAAATCTGTAAAACTACTTCCTTATATTGAATGTTCAACACCTGATGGAAAAGGACAGCTCAAAATATGTACCGACGCAGGAATTACTGGGTATCCAACATGGGTATTCCCTGATGGAAGTCGTCTCTCAGGAGAAGTATCTCTAGAAACCCTTGCAGATAAATCATCGTGTCCTCTCAAATAATATGACAGCTCTTACATTTTTTAATACTATCGCAGGAATTGGAGCTCTGGTTATTATGGTATTTACTGTCAGCATTTGGGTGCTTTTATTTCTTCAAGAAACAACTCATGGATATTTCCATTTTGTGAAAAAGCACAGCTTTCATTTTGCTTTTCTTATGGCACTACTTGCAGTTCTCGGAAGTCTTACCTACTCTGAATTATTCAAATTTCCTCCGTGTACATTTTGTTGGTGGCAGCGCATTTTTATGTATCCCCAAACGATTGTCCTCGCTATTGGAATTTATTTGAAAGATATTAAAATTTGGCTGACAAGTATTATCCTGTCTATCATTGGCGCAAGTTTTTCTATTTATCATATTTTGCTTCAAGCAGGTATTCGATCAACAGGTACTCCTTGCGAAGCATTGGGAGGTGTCTCATGTACAAAAATTGATGTTATTGTTTTTGGATGGATTACTATTCCGATTATGTGTCTCACGTTATTTATAGGAATTCTCACTATGGCATATATTGCTCATAAAAAAACAACCACATAGGTTGTTTTTTTATGAGCAATATTCTTTATATTAATCTGACAATCGAACACTTGAAAAAGGATTTGGATTATTTACGGCCTCTTGTGAGACTAATTGGAACACATGATCAGTACTGTTTTTAAAAGATGCCCACCCTGCACGAGCTCCTAAATATCCTGCATCTTCCACTGCTTTACGAGCTCGATCGCTCTGACTGTAATAAGGATATGCGAGCGTTGTAACCGTAATGCCCAAGGTATCTTCCAGTTCTTTTTTACTTCCTGAAACTTCTTGCTGTAATACTGTCTCAACAATATCGCCTCCTAATTTTGCATGATGTTCGGTATGAGACGCAATCTCAAAATGGTCTGTAACAAGATTTTTTAACTCTTCCCATGTCATATAACCTCCTGATCTCGTTTTGGTAACAATGAAAAATGTTGCCGTGAATCCATATTTTTTCAAAATAGGAACCGCGTAAATATATTGATTTTTCCAACCATCATCAAAAGTAATTACTACTGCCTTCTCTGGAACAGATGTTCCAAAATTCAAATGTTGCACCAATGCATCAAACGTAATAGGTGTGTAGTTATTATCTTTCAGATACTGCATCTGTTTTTCAAAATTTTCTGGAGTAATTCGATAGTGTAATTGTCCTTTCGATTCAGGTTTTGCAGGCTTTGGGCCAATAGAATGGTATACCAAAATGGGAATGTTGCTCGTGAGAGGATCTGTGACTTTTATCTGAGGCGGTTTTTCTGTGAGAGTTATTTTCTGCTCCGACTGAGTATCTTTTTTTTCATCTTTTTTAGAATTCGTATGATTGATAAAAAAGAATACCCCTATGAGAATAATTACAATACTACTTCCTAAAATTATTTTTGT
>CAZJXT010000014.1:0-11160 GCA_964550225.1 uncultured Candidatus Saccharibacteria bacterium | reverse complement strand
AAACAAAAAAGAAATTTCCGTGAACGTAGAAGATTCTGAAATTGATGCCGCACTCACAGAACTTCGACAAATGCGAGCTCACCAGAAAATGCATGACGAGGGCGTAGAGCATCACGATCATGACCATACAAAAATCGAGGAAAAGGATTTACCAGAACTTACTGATGATTTTGTAAAAAGTATGGGCAAGTTTGAAGGTATTGAAGACTTTAAAACAAAACTTCGTGAAAACTTGTTGAAAGAAAAAACTGATCGCGAAAACGAGAAAAAGCGTATTGCATTAGTAGACAGCATTATTGATGGATCTACTATTGATATTCCAGATATCCTTGTTGATTTCGAACTTGATAAGATGATGCAACAATTCGCATATGATATTTCTATGATGGGAATGACCATGGATGATTATATGAAGCGTATCGAAAAAACCGAAGCTGACTTGAAAAAGGATTGGCTCGAAAACGCAACCAAGCGTGCAAAGATGCAATTAATCCTTGATGAAATCGCAACGAAAGAAAAACTTACTCCGACTGATGAAACTATCCAGACAGAAGTACAAAAAATCCTCGACATGTACAAGGATACTAAGGATTTTTCAGAGGACCGTGCTCGTGCCTATGTGACACAAATTCTTACGAATGCGAAGGTGTTTGAGTATTTGGAAAACCTCTAACACCCCCCGCCCGCCCGCCCAAACTCCACCCCTAGCCCCTCCTCTTAGTAAGAGGAGGGGTACTCGTTCCTGCAAAATCTAAATTTGGGTAGCCCCCTCTTACCAAGAGGGGGTGCCGAGGAACGAGGCGGGGAGTTTTAAAAAGATGATGTTTTTATTATTTATGATATAGTTTCACATATGTCATATTTAGTACCAACCGTTTTAGAAAAAACATCGCTCGGGGAACGAGCCTACGATATTTATTCACGACTCTTAAAAGAACGTATTATTTTCATTGGTGGAGGCATCGATGCTGACATGGCAAATCTTGTCATTGCACAACTCATTTTTCTTGCCCATGATGATGACAAGAAAGACATTACGCTCTATATCAATTCACCAGGAGGATCTGTTTCTGCAGGAATGGCAATTATCGACACGATGAATTTTATCAAGCCTCACGTTTCTACGGTATGTATCGGAATGGCTGCAAGTATGGGAGCAATGATTCTGTCATGCGGAGAAAAAGGGAAACGATTTATTTTACCTAATGCTGAAGTCATGATTCATCAACCACTAGGAGGAGCTGAAGGACAAGCCTCTGATATTGCCATTCAAGCTGAACATATTTTAAAAACTCGAGATACTTTGTATAAAATGCTCGCAGAAAATACCGGCAAACCACTTGATACTATTAAAAAAGATGCTGATCGTGATTACTGGATGTCAGCGAATGAAAGTGTAAAATATGGGATTGTAGATAAAGTTATTACGAAACGATAAAACACCCTGTAGGTGTTTTATTTTTGCGCAAAAAAACCCCCTCGATATCACATCGAGAGGGAGAAGGTTGACTCCGTGCGAAATTAATTCCACGGATATGTCATTGGTTCTTTTTGTTTCAAAGGAGGTGCCAAATTACGGTTTGGGTTTTTAAGAAAGATTTTTTCTTCGGGAGAAGTAGTCTTTCTTTCAGGTTCTATGCAAGATTTTTGCTTTTCTTCCTGATCTACCACAGTAATATTGATGTTTCCATTGATAGTAACCGTTTCGCAACAACATGGTTGTGTTGGCACAACTACCGGCACTGGTGCAGGTACGTATTTACGAATACGTTTTTTTGGCTTGATCGTCTCACGACTCTCAGTATCCGGTTTTGTTTTTGTTTTTTGAACAGTATTGGTGATTATAGAATAATCAATAATACGCATTCTAAAACGAAACCAGTACCATCTTTCAACCATATGTACACGTAGTTTGTACCCGCGTATAATAGCATCATTCATGGCTACTGCCATTTTGTAATCACTATCTGCTACATAAGCATAAATTGAATCATAACCTTTTGCGGATGAGATACCTCCAATAACTAAATCAGTGGCAATCATCTCGTGGTCAATGATCGCTGTTTTCACAACACCTTCGAAAACCATTTGACTGGTTGGTGTTTGCCAATTCTTAGAATGACTATCGATCACAGAACCTCCGATTGGATTAGTATTACAAGAAGTCATTGCGATTGCCAAGATCGCGATTATGGCCAAAGAAATATTTTTCATTTTTCAAATTGGGCGTTTGTATATACCGGAGCCCCCGGATTTGTTCTATACGAGTATAGCATATTTATATATATTTGTCAAGTTATGTTTATCAAAATACTTGACTTTATATAATAAATATGTTATATAATATATATTCTTTCACAAAACCCCATAAACCTATGACAAAGTTTTATTCTGCTCTTATCGGAGCAATTGCAGTAATCGGTTGTATTATCGGAGCATATTTCTACGGAAAATTCAGCACCGGTGAAACAATTAAAACCACTACGATTAATGAATCGGTGGTACGGAAAATTGCCGAGATGGCAACTGTAGAATCCAAAGGGATTCTGAATCACACGTTTTCAACAAAAGTTGCCGAGTCTGGTATTCTTGACATGTTGAAAAACTTTGTTGCTGAACGAACTATTACTGTTAGTGTTCCCTATACTGCAAAGTATGGATGCAAACTTGATAGTAGTGATTTCAAAATCACTACTCACGAAAACTTGGTAACGGTATATCTTCCAGAACCAAAACTACTTTCCTACGAATTAAACCTCAAAGGAATGCACGTGACCGAAAAAAATGGTCTTGCTGTTTTGGAAGGTAACGAAGCGCTTGTAACTGTGCAAGGCGAAGCTTACACCGAGGGAAAATTATCAGCTTCACAAGATGTTAATAAATTAGCTCTGGCAAAAAACCAAATTCGAGAAGCAATGATTACAACTCTTTCACTAACTGGACAAAACGTTTCTGTGATTTTTCCAGAAAGACCTCTTGATTTTCAAGATCAATAATTCTTTTCATTCTCCTATTGCCCTGCCCACATTTCGTGGGCAGTTTTTATTTCTGTACAACCCTATTTTTATGTGATATGGTGAAATTGAGAAAAATATGACCGTTATGATTTTATTTTCTCATTTATTTTTAATTACCAACCAAATTCGTTTCTTTTTTTCCTAAAAGAGAAACGAATAAGGTTTTGAAACTTATGACCACGATTACCCTTGTAATCACGGTCGGTGCTTTCTTTTTTGGAATTACTATTGGGTATATCATTCGTCAGGTAGTCGCACGATTCCAAAAACGATCTCTTGAAACCGATGTAAAAGAAATGTTGTTGCGTGCTCGTGAAGACGCAACTCGAATTATCGAGGACGCTGAACGACGTGTAGAATTACGCATGGAAGAATTACGAAGCACTGAACGTGAACATGAATTAGAGTTTAAAAAAACAAAAGATTTCTTTGTAAAAAAAGAAAGTATTCTTGATACACGCCAAGCCGATCTCGATCAGCAATTCGATGATTTGAAAAAGAAAATCGAAGAGGTTCGCAATCTCAAAGATCGCATCACTGAAACCCTTGCCGAACAACAATCTCAGCTTATTACTCTTGCTGGAATGACTCATGAAGAAGCACGCGAAAAAATGTTTCGTGATGCCGAGGAAAAATATACCGAAGATTTAATGGTACGATTGCGAAAACTTGAAATATTTGGTGAAGAAAAATATAAACACCAAGCCCAGAGTATTCTCATGAATATTATCGAACGCTTGGCAAGTTCTACCGCCAGTGAAGCCACGGTAACCGCTGTTCCTATTCCTAGTGAAGATATTAAAGGAAAAATTATTGGTAAAGAAGGTCGCAATATTCGAACCTTTGAACGTATTACAGGGGTTGAACTCATCATTGATGAATCCCCTGACGAAATTATTATTTCTTCATTTGACCCCGTACGACGACAAATCGCACGAGTTGCTCTTGAAAACTTGATTAAAGACGGCCGTATTCAACCGGCAAAAATTGAAGAATTTTTTGAAAAAGCAAAAAATGATATCAATGATATCATTAAAAAATCTGGAGAAGAGGCCGTTCATGCATTAGGGATTTACACACTTGATCCTCGCGTGATTGCAATCTTAGGACGATTACATTTTCGAACCTCCTATGGTCAAAATGTACTTCAACATAGTATCGAGGTGGCTCATATGTGTGAAATGCTTGCCACAGAACTTGGCGCGGATCCCGTTATCGCAAAAATTGCAGGACTCGTTCACGATATCGGAAAAGCACTCGATCATGATGTTGAAGGAACTCATATTGAAATTGGTATGCGTATCCTTGAAAAATTTGGTGTTGATCCTCGTGTGATTACCGCCATGAAATCACATCACGATGATTGGCCTCATGAAACCATCGAAGCAGTTATCGTCCAAGTATGTGACAAGATTTCCGGTGCGCGCCCAGGAGCACGTCGTGACACTCTTGAAAATTATTTGAAACGATTACGCGAATTGGAGGCAGTAGTAAATACATTCCACGGGGTTGAAAAATCATATGCTCTTGCTGCGGGACGTGAAATTCGAGTCTTTGTAAGTCCGAACATGATCAACGATGTACAAGCACGAAAAACAGCTCGCGATATGGCAATACGCATTCAACAAGAATTACGTTATCCAGGTGAAATTAAAATTACTGTAATCCGAGAAAATCGTATCATTGAATTTGCGAGATAAAACCCTCTAAAACCAAAGGGTTTTATTTTTAATAAAAACAATATAAATAAAACTTAGTCAAGGTACCCCCCCTAAAAACCCTTGTGGTATAATGATTTGGCTTTTGGTAATCAAAAAAGACCAAACAGCTAAGCTTAGCAATTATTAGTTACCTATAATTTAAAGAAATATATTGGCCAATATATTTCTTGTTCATCATATTCTATGAATAAAGCAATGCTCGCAGAGTTAATCCACGCTAAAATCGGTGGAACAAAAACACAATCAGAAGAAGTAGTACAATTGATTATTGACTCAATTATCTCAACTTTGAAAAAAGGAGATGAAGTATCACTTGCAGGATTAGGAATCTTTTCAGCTAAAAAACGAGCTGCTCGAGATGCACGAAATCCTAAAACAGGTGAAACAGTTAAAGTTCCAGCAACTACTGTTCCAAAATTCCGAGCTGCAAAAGCTTTCAAAGACGCTGTAAAATAGTCTTTTCTAAAAAATCATCGGATACGATGGTTTTTTATGTTAAACTGTTTTTATGAATACTCCACAAATAATTGGACTCATTGCAGGAATATTAATCAGTATTGGATATATTCCCTATATCTACGAAGTTCTTGCAAAGAAAACAGTTCCGAGTCGTGCGAGTTGGCTCATTTGGTCAATCTCTACTATCATCATCGCGTTCAGCGTACAGCTCACCGGAACACATGAAGCTGTTTGGTTCCCTATTCTTGATGCGGTAGGTTGCACCCTTATCTTCCTCCTTGCAATTCCCTATGGATCTGGCGGATGGACCAAGACTGATCGTATTTCATTTGCAATCTGCCTTGCAAGTCTCATAGTCTGGTATTTCTCTGGAAGTGCACTCGTTGCGCTCCTCATGAATCTCTCGGTATATGTAAGCGGTTACATTCCTACGATCGCAAAAGTTTGGAAAAATTCACACAATGAAAGTTTTCTTGCTTGGACATTCTTCTTTGCTGGAACGGTCCTTAATCTTATCGCGGTACTCATCGGAAATGATACAGGCTTCGCCGTTTGGTTCTATCCAGTGATTTTGATGACTGCTGTGGGGAGTCTGTATGTGTTGTTGTTTAAAAAATTTAAAAAGTAATTATACAAAAAACCTCCTATAGATAGGAGGTTTTTTGCGAAATGGTGCGGCGCAAGGGAATCGAACCCTTATCCACTGCTTGGAAGGCAGTTATTCTACCACTAAACTAGCACCGCATGACTGTTACCAGTGTTCCCTATCATAGCAAACTTTGAAAAAAATTCAAGTGGTGGATAA
The DNA here is from genome assembly GCA_964550225.1 of uncultured Candidatus Saccharibacteria bacterium. Classification (GTDB taxonomy): domain Bacteria; phylum Patescibacteriota; class Minisyncoccia; order Phycocordibacterales; family UBA1006; genus CAIXMG01. The sequence goes on along the minus strand of CAZJXT010000014.1, from coordinate 5,158 downwards.
TAAAATAATATATGACTTGCTATGAGATTATTGAATCGGTTATACTAAATACATTATTCATTTAATAATATTAACATTGTATGGAACTTGTTCGAAAACATTTACATTCTCCTGCTCTTGGATTATTTATTATCAGACTTGTTGCAGGAACTATTTTTATCTATCATGGAGCTCAAAAACTTTCAAACATGGAAGGAACTGTTGCATTCTTTGGATCTTTAGGAATTGGTGCATTTATTACCTGGGTAGTAGCACTTATTGAACTTGTCGGAGGAATTTCTCTTATCATCGGATATTGGTCAAAATTCTTTGCAACAGCTCTTGGTATTATCATGATCGTTGCAATATTCAAAGTGAAAATTTCTATGGGATTTGCAGCAGCTGAAATTGATTTAATGCTCCTTGCAACTACGATAGCGGTTCTCTTTTCTGGATGTGGACGATATAGTGTATGTCGATTTTGGCACAAAGACTGTGCCGACTGTTCAGCAAATGGATCTTGTGGATGTGGACACGGTATAAAATAAATAATATAAATAAAAATCCGCAATGTATTGCGGATTTTTATTTATATTATTTTGTCGGGATGCAGGGATTCGAACCCTGAGTCACCTGCTCCCAAAGCAGGCATGTTAGCCGTTACACCACATCCCGATATAACGAACTTGACTATAGCATATTTGAGCAAAAAGAAAAGCCTTCGCAATTGCGAAGGCTTTTTTAAAAAACCTTTTGTTATTTATGATAAAACCTGAGCCGGAGATGATCTTTTTTGTTTTATGTTATTTTTTTCATTATTAAAACTATTTAACCATTCTCTTTTTTTCTTTTTATGAAAACATTCCGGATCGTTGTTTTTAATACTTGCGTAAAAAATCTCTACGAAATCGGCAAGCTTTGCACAAATAAACCATTCTAGCGTTTTTCTTTCAAAGAGGTGCGATTTTGCCTTAAAATAACTTCTGAGGTTTTCACAAATGATTTCAAAATCAGCGTTTTGTTCGGATGTTATCTTTTCACCAAGAAATAATTCATCTAACGCTGATTTTTCCTCTTTTTTCCCAGTTTTATCAAAATCAAGAAATAGATCTTTTTCGTACTGAGCCCTCAAAGTCTGTTCTATTATTTTAAATCCATGCTTTCGAAATGAGCACGGTATTTCATTAAGGTGGTTTTCAAAATGGATAAGAAAACCCTTTGGAGAATTTTTATCCATTAATTCTTTTGCGATTTCGAAAAGATTACGTGAGGCGAACTGAGAAAGTATCACTTCGCGATGTTGGATGTAGGGGTTTAGCATGATAAACAGATTGGTTTTATTTGGTTTTAAAATGAATATTTTATAAAAAATTCTTGGTGATAATAACATATATTATAATATTAAGCAATTATGTTCCACAGAATTTCCACTCGTGCCCTTCTTGTTTCATAATCAAGAATTACCGATATTGCATCAATTTGCCATAATGTTTCACGTGAAACGTGTTTTTCTGACAAATACCATTCAACCGTTCTCGAAAATTTTCTTAATTTATGAGGAGTTATGTTATCAAAAGGATTATATAGTTGATTATTTAAAAATGTTTCACGTGAAACATTTTTAAACTTATTATTATTTTCATATTTTGTTCCACGTGAAACTATATTATTCCGTTTTACAATTGTTTTAACTTCAAAAAAATGAATTATGCTTTTCTTTTTGGCAATAATATCTATTTCTCCAATTTTTTTACTATAATTACGATCAATGATAGAAAAACCTTTATTTATAAGAAAATCTACTGCTATTTTTTCCCCAACAAGACCTGTTTTTTGTGTTTCTGATGTAAATTGTTTCATGTGAAACATAATATCACCTTAATAATAAAGAAATATCTAAGAAAAAATAAAGAAAATATCAATATTTTTTATATTCTTTATTTTATTTTATTTAAAATTGATTAAAAATAGCCCAAAACGACATTTATTTACTCAAAACGACATTTTTTTATAAATGTCGTTTTGAAATAGCTATATTTATCAACAGTTATCCCATAGTTATCCACAGTTATGTGTATAAATTAACTACCTATGTCGATTATAAATGTCGTTTTGAGTAAATCAATGTCGTTTATAATGTCGTTTATAATTTTGTCCTATAAAAAATTTCTAAAAAGAAAGGTTTAGTTTGTGCACCCGCTAGGACTCGAACCTAGAACGGCAGTTCCGAAGACTGTAGTGATATCCATTTCACCACGGGTGCAGGATTTTTACTATAACGCATATCTTGTAAAAAATCAAATTTCTAGTATGATACGAAGTATCTGCGATCATGGTTTAATGGTAGAACACGTCCTTGCCAAGGATGAGACGGGAGTCCGATTCTCCCTGATCGCACCCAAATTTCTGATTATTTAATATTTTCTTTTTATTAATATGTACCATAACTTAAACACAAAAATTATTCCCTCGCGTGTTTCACGTGTAACAGAGATTCTCAAAAACGCTGGTTTTCAAGCGTTTATTGTTGGTGGTTGTGTTCGTGACCTAATAATGAGCACTACCATATCACAAGATCCTAAAGATTGGGATATTACTACTGACGCTCATCCTGAAGAAATCATAAGATTGTTTGCGCAAGAAAACACTGAGCCAGATATGCCTTATAAAATTGTTTATGAAAATCGTTTTGGTACTGTTATGATTATCGATGAACAAGAGCCGGTTAATTCTCCAACGCGTCAAATCGAGATTACCCCATTTCGAACTGAGTCAAATTATTCTGATAATCGTCACCCTGATAATGTATCTTTTGCAAAAACTATTGAAGAAGATCTTGCACGACGAGATTTTACCATTAACGCATTAGCTTATGATATTCAAAACGACATTATAAAGGACATGTATGATGGTATAAACGACATTTCAAAACGACATATCCAAACCGTAGGGGATCCAAAATGTCGTTTTGAGGAAGATGCCTTGAGAATACTACGCGGAATTCGTTTTTCTGCACAATTAGACTTTACAATATCGCATGAAACACTTGATGCAATGTTTCACATGAAACACTTATTAAAAAATATTTCAGCCGAACGTGTTCGAGATGAGTTCATTAAAATAATCAACTCTAAAAACCCTATCATTGCTTTTGGAATTATGAAACAATTAGGAATTCTTGAAATGATCATTCCTGAATTATTAGAAGGAGATATGTGTGATCAAGGAGGAGTTCATAAATATGACGTTTTGGAACATTTGTTGCACGCATGCCAACACGCAGCAGATAAAAATTATCCGTTTCACGTGAAACTGGCTGCATTATTTCATGATATTGGAAAACCAAGAACAAAACGTCCTGGTAAGTTTAAACCAACTTTTTATGGACATGAGGTAGTTGGGGCAAAAATGACTCAGAAAATTATGGAACGTTTGAAGTTTCCAAAGGCTGATATTGAAATTGTTACTAAATATGTACGTTGGCATATGTTTTTCAGTGATACGGAATCAATAACTCTATCAGCTGTTCGACGTATGATTCAAAATGTTTCACGTGAAAACATTTGGGATCTTATGAAAGTTCGAGAATGTGACCGTGTAGGAATGGCAAAAACAGAGGCTCCGTTTCGACTTCGTAAATATTTTGCAATGATTGAAGAATGTCTTCGTGATCCGATTAGTGTTTCACAGCTTGCTATTGATGGAAACTATCTCATACATACATTACACGTGAAACCTGGACGTCGTATGGGATGGATACTTCATACGCTTCTTGAAGAAGTTTTAGAAGAGCCAAGTAAAAACACAGTAGAAAATCTTTCATTGCGTGTGAAACAACTTGAAGAATTATCTGATACTGAACTTATGAAGCTCGGAGAAGCAGGGAGGGAAAAGAAAGAAAAACTAGAGGAACAAGAGATACACAAGTTACACGTGAAACATAAGGTGTCATCGTCAAAGAAAAATCCTGCTTAATGCAGGGTTTTTTGTACTCGGTACACACTATTACTGTACAATGTTTCCTCAGAATGACTTGCTTTATTTTAAAAAACATGTTTTAATGCATTCTAAATAAAAGATACGTACTATGCCTACTGAAGAAGAACTTTTGAATTTGCAGATAGGAAATCATCCTTTGATTCAAGAAGAAACGAAGTCTTCTGAAGAAAAAATAGAGGAAACTCATCAAATCATCAAATTTTTTTTCTAACCTTTAAAAACTAAACACTGTGAGTACTATTATTATTCTTGTTAGACCTGTTGTTGATATCATAAAAACCACATCAGATGCCCGATATCTTTTTAGAAAAATTCATACTGACTATTACCCAGAAAACAATAATCATGTAAAACAAACAGGAAACTTTAGATTATCTCTTCCTAAAATATCAACATGTAACACCATGCTTGAGGAAGATGTTTCATTGTGTAGTGATCCAGAAAAAAAGATTGGTATATCTCAAACACAGCTCAAGGACTGTGAAAAACTTTGGGTGAATAATAGTCAACGTGATAATAATACATTGATTATGTCTATTGTTAATGACAAAAATAGGCCCCCTAAGATTTTTGTATTTCAATAAGTAACATAATTATTTTTATAAAAAGCCGCATCAACGAAAATGCGGCTTTTCTTATTTAGTCTTTTATTTCTAAAACAACAGGCGCATGATCAGAACCCTTTTGATTTGATAAAATTTTTGAGCTTGTTATTTTTTTCTCAAGTATTTTTGAAACAAACCAATAATCAATTCTCCATCCCACATTACGCTCTCGTGAATTTGCAAAGTTACTCCACCAACTGTAGTGACCATTTCCACTCGTAAATAATCGAAACGTATCTATGAAACCAGCTTTGATTACGGCATCAATACCTGAACGTTCTTCCTTGGTAAATCCATGAGTATTTGTATTTGCTTTTGGATTTGCGAGATCATCTTCTGTATGTGCTACATTCAGATCACCGGAAAATAATACAGGTTTTTGTTTTTCAAGATGCATCATATATTCTAAAAACGCAGGATCCCAGTTATCATGACGCAAGGGAATTCTTGACAGATCTGCTTTTGAGTTCGGAGTATATACTGTCACCACAAAATATTTTTCAAGTTCTATAGCGATCACGCGACCCTCGGTATTCGGATTTCCATACTGATCTACGAGATTGTATTTTTTTGTA